>DASXCO010000170.1 GCA_036491125.1 Acidimicrobiales bacterium
GCGGACTCGGCGCGAGCGGCCACGGGCCGTGTCATCGGGAGCGTCACCGTCCGGCAGGCGGCGCCCCAACCTCCACTCGGTGAAGACTCCGGGCAACGAGAACCCGGCCAGCAGGCCGATCACGCCCACCAGCACCACCACCCTGACCACGGCGCTCACCGGCGATCGCGCTCCCCAAGTCACGTGCACTACGGCCCGATTCCCCGGTGCTTACCCTTCGCGCACGAACCACAACCGGATTGCCCCGGGCGATCGCGCTGCCGACTCCCCCTAGACGACGCTCCCTCCGGACTCGACCCGGGACCGCAGCAACCGGGCCAGCCGCTCGCGATGGAAGGCGGCGTCGCCGAAGCTGACCTGGTCGAGCTGGGCGCGCTTCAGGAAGAGGTGCAGATCGTGCTCCCAGGTGAAGCCGATGCCACCGTGCACCTGCAGACACGACGCCATCACCCTGGGCCCGGCATCGGAGCACCAGACCTTGGCCGCCGAGGCGGCGACCGCGGCGTCGGGATCACCGGCGGAGATGCACCACGCGCCGTGGTAGACGCTCGAGCGCATGCCCTCGACATCGACCAGCATGTCGGCACACCGGTGCTTGACCGCCTGGAAGCTGCCGATGGGTCGGCCGAACTGGACCCGGTCCTTGGCGTGCTCGACGGCCAGCTCCAGGGCCCGACCCGCACCCCCGAGCATCTCGGCGCCGTGGGCGACGGCCCCGCGGTCGATCATCGTCTCCACCGCATCGGGTCCCCCGAGTCGGACCGCCGGCACGTCCTCCAGCTGGACCCAACCGAGCTCCCGCGTCAGGTCCATCGCCGGCTGGCGACCCGGGCGACAGTCGGCGGGAGCTTCGGCACCGATGAGGGTGGAAACGCCGTCGTCGTCCCTGATGCAGGCCACGATCACGTCCGCCGAGGGTGCGAACAGCACCGGGGCGCGCGGCTCCCAGACCACGGCGCCGATCGCCTCGCCGCTCACCAACGCCTGCACCCAGCGCTCGGCCCAGGCGACGCCAGAAGCCGAGGCCCGGGCCAGAGCACCGATGGCCAGCAGGCTCGAGAGAAAGGGCGCCGGCGCCAGGTGGCGGCCGACCTCCTCCAGGAGGACGGCGGCCTCGACCGGTCCCAGGCCCAGACCCCCCTGGGTCTCCGGCACCTCGACACCCATCCAGCCCTGGTCGGCCATCGCCTTCCACAGACCGTCGTCGAACCCGCCGCCTCGGTCGACCACCGACCTGACCCGAGGCGGTGACGACAGGTCGTCGAGCAGCCCCCGAGCGGCCTGGCGCAGCGCGAGCTGATCATCCGACAGCTCGAAATCCATGGCCAGAGTGTCGAGGGTCACGGACCGGGCCGTCAACGTGACGGCCGGCGGCACCGGGCCGTGAACGGGCCCGCCCCCAGACCCCCTCGCCTACCATCGACCCTCAGTGAACCTGTCCCCTACCCCTTCCGAGGTGGAGTTCCGCGCCGAGCTGCGCGAGTGGCTGCACGACAACCTCCCCTGGGAGTACGGCACCGGGCTGCCGCCCCACTTCGAGAACCTGGCCGAGGAGGTCGCGTTCCTGCGGCGATGGCAGGCCAGCCTGGCCGCGGGACGGTGGATCGGCGTGTCCTGGCCGCCTGAGCTCGGGGGGCGGGGCACGGGCCCGGCCGAGCACTACATCGTGCAGGAAGAGCTGGCGCGGGCCCGAGCGCCCGAGCTGGTGGGACGCATCGGCATCAACCTGGTGGGGCCCACGCTGCTCGCCCACGGCACGCCCGAACAGCAGCGACGCTGGCTGTCCCGCATCCTGACGGCCGAGGAGCTGTGGTGCCAGCTCTTCAGCGAGCCGGGGGCGGGCAGCGACCTGGCCTCCCTGTCGACACGCGCCGAGCCGGCCGACGACGGCTGGCTGCTGACCGGGGAGAAGGTGTGGACCTCCTACGCCCAGTTCGCCAACTGGGGCGTGTGCCTGGCTCGCACCGACCCGGCGGCACCCAAGCACCGCGGCATCTCCTACCTGGTGGTCGACATGCGCTCACCGGGGGTCGAGGTGACACCGCTCGTGCAGCTGACCGGGGAGGCCGAGTTCAACCAGGTCTTCCTCAGTGACGTCTTCGTCCCACGGGCACAGCTGATCGGCGAGGAGAACCGGGGTTGGCAGGTGGCGAGCTCCACCCTGTCCCACGAGCGGGGCACCAGCCCGCGCCAGCTCGTGATCCACACCCAGCTGCTGGCGGAGCTGCTCCGCCTGGCGGCCGACTCGGGGGCCTACGACAACCCCCGGCTACGACCCCGGCTGGCGCAGGCGTTTGTCGAGCTGCGCCTCTTCCAGCTCCATAACTGGCGCACGCTGTCGCGGCTGGAGAAGGGACTCGAGCCGGGGCCCGAGGGCAGCCTGCTCAAGCTGTACTGGAGCGAGATGAGCCAGCGCCTGCACGACCTGGCCATGGCCGTCCTCGGCCCCGCCTCGTCACTGGGCCGCGGCGCCCGGGACAACCCGGGAGACGGGAGCTGGCAGCGCTCGTGGCTCTACTACCACGCAGCCTCGATCTTCGCCGGCACCAACGAGATCCAGCGCAACATCATCGCCGAGCGCGTCCTCGGCTTGCCGAGAGAACCGGTGGCCTGAGTGGTGCGCGCAGCTGGTGAGCAAGCGCTGAGAAGGAGGTAGGACATGGACCTGGCGACGGTCCTCTACGAGGTCGACGGACCGGTGGCGACGATCACCATGAACCGGCCCGAGGTGGCCAACGCCCAGGACACGGCGCTCATCGACGACTTGGACGCCGCCTTCGACGCCGCCGACGCCGACGACGCGGTGCGCGTCGTGATCCTCGCCGGTGCCGGCCGCCATTTCTCCTCAGGCCACGACCTCAAGGCGCTCGTGGGCCAGAGCGAGCCCGACGAGTGGGTGCGGATGCGGGAGACCCCGGAAGGAAAGCGCCGCCACGAGCAGGTCATGTACTTCGACCGGTGCGTGAAGATCTACCACTTCCGCAAGCCGACGATCGCCGCCGTCCACGGCAGCTGCATCGCCGCCGGCCTGATGCTGGCGTGCATGTGCGACCTCATCGTGGCCGCCGATGATGCGGTGTTCCAGAACCCCGTCCTGCGCATGACTGGCGCCGGGGTCGAGCTCCTCGTCGAGCCGTGGGAGCTCGGCATCCGCAAGGCGAAGGAGTTCCTCCTCACCGGGGACCGGATCGACGCCGCCGAGGCGTGGCGCCTGGGGATGGTCAACCGGGTCGTGCCGACCGACACGCTCGTGGAGGCGACGAGGGAGATGGCGGACAAGATCGCGCTCGTCCCTCCGGTGACCGCTCAGGTGGTGAAGGACTCGATCAACCACACCTTCGAGCTCATGGGCAAGGAGCAGGCCTGGAAGTACCACTTCATCGCCCATCACTGGATGCACAACACGGCGACGGCCCAGGGGGCGCTGGCCGAGCGCCAGAGCAAGGGCTCCATGAAGGACGTGTTCGCCGATCGCGACCGGGGCGACGTGCCCACGTCGGGCCAGTAGTGCCGGGGCCCCTGGAGGGCCTGCGGGTGATCGACGTTGGTACGCGCCTCGCTGCCCCCTTCTGCGCCGGGCTTCTCGGCGAGATGGGTGCGGACGTGGTCAAGGTCGAGCAGCCCTCGGGCGGGGACTTCATGCGCACCATCGGGCCCTTCGAGGACGGCTACTCGCTCTTCTGGGCGGTCGAGGGCCGTGGCCGCCGAAGTGCGACGCTCGATCTGCGCCAGCCCCGGGGACAGGAGCTGTTCCGCCGGCTGGCGGCGCACGCCGACGTGGTGTGCGAGAACTTCCGTCCCGGGACGATGGAGGGATGGCACATCGGGCCGGCGGACCTCGATCCCCGGCTGGTGATGGTACGCATCAGCGTGTTCGGCCAGGACGGGCCCAAGGCGCAGCGGCCTGGTCTCGATCGCATGGGCATCGGCTACGGCGGACTGATGCACCTCACCGGCTACCCGGACAGCCCGCCCGTGCGGCCGGGGGTCACGGTGTCCGACTACTTGACCGGAGCCTTCTGCGCTCACGCCGCGGTCGCCGCGCTCTACGCCCGCGACGCCCGCCGCCAGGGCACGGGCGCGGTGATCGACGCCTCGTTGTACGGCTCGATCCTGCGCATCCTCGAATGGACCATCGCCGCCTACGACCGGCTGGGCATGGTGCGCCAGCGCGAGGGCAACCGCCTGGCCAACTCGGCACCGCTCGACAACTATCCGACGGCCGACGGCAGCTACATGTGCATCGTCGCCGGTTCGGACGCCAACTTCGCCCGCTTGTGTGGGGCCATGGGCCGACCCGATCTCGTCGAGGATCCGAGGTTCACGACGCTCGCCGAGCGAGCGGCGAACGCGGATCTCATCAACGGCATCGTGGCCGAGTGGACCTCGTCCCGGCCGGCGGCCGAGGTGGAGAGGATGTGCGTCGAGGCCGATGTCCCGGTCGCCAGCGCGTACAGCGTGGCCGACATCGTCGCCGACGAGCAGGTGGCGGCGCGCGGTGACCTCGTCACCGTCGACGATCCGGTGGTGGGCGCGGTCCGCCAACAGGCTCCGTTCCCCCGGGTGGTCGGGACGCCCGCGGTCGTGCCAACGGGCGCGCCCCGCCTCGGCGAGCACAACCGGGAGATCTGGTGCGAGCTCGTCGGCCTGTCCGAGGGCGAGCTCGCCGAGCTCGAAACGAGCGGCGTCGTGTGAGACTGTCCCCGATCGCCGCAGAGGAGGCCGGTACATGGATGTCAGATCGATCGTCGACGTGGCGCCGGAAGTCGAGCACAACGGCACGGTTCCGGTGTGGTGGCTCGTCCGTCCCCAGGAGATGAAGGAGATCACCGACGGTGGCTATCTCGAGCTGGTGAACGAGTTCGAGGTCGCGGGCGGCGGCGCCGTGTATCCCCACACGCACCCGACCCACGAGTTCTACTACGTCACCTCGGGCCGGGGCATCATGACCATCGAGGGAGACGAGGCGGAGATCGCCCAGGGCGACCTCGTGCACATACGGCCCGACGCCGTGCACAGCCTGAAGCCCGTGAGCGACAATGCCTCGATCCACTGCTTCTGCTTCGCCGTCGGGGTCAAGGGCGCCGGACCGATCGACTACACCACGCACTGAGCGCGAAGAGGAGCGCCCTCAGCCGCGCGCGCGGAGAAACCAGCCGTGCGGATCCCACGACCGGAGGGCGAGGATCTCCTCATCGGTCGGAGGTGGGAGCTCGGCCACATCGTCTGCGACCTCGAGGCCCCAGCCGCATGCAGCCCGGGCCGCCTCGATCCGGTCTCGCACCGGCGTCGGCCCCGACGCCACTGCGGTCAGCACGAGCTCGTCGCCGCCCGCCTTCTCCAGCAGCCCGAGATCCGTGGCCACGGCGCTGACCCGATCGCCGGGCGAGGTCACGTAGCCGAGCTTCTCCGGCGTCCTCGCCGGGCTCAACGTGGCCACGATCACGGCGTCGGAGCAGCCGCTGGCCACGTCGTTGCCCCCGCCCGAGCCCACAAGGAACGGGCCGCCGGGGATCATCGTCGAGTTGATGCTCCCCCACCGATCGAACTGGGCGGCGCCCAGGCAGGCCACCGTCGTCGTCTCAGCTCCACCGACCAGCATCCCCAGCACCGTCGAGGTGTCCGCCGCCATGGTCGCGGTCGGGAAGTTGCGGTGGTTGAAGACGTAGGGGTCGGCGGGTCGGGGCTCGTAGCCCCACAGCCCCAGCTCAGCGACGAGCTGGACACCCGAACCGGCCTCCCGGGCCTGGGCCACCCCGAGCCAGGCAGCCAGGTTCGCCACGCCGGCGCCGGCCAGCACGGCGTGCGCCTCCTTCGCCCGCACGGACTGGGCGATCCGGCGGGCACCGTGGACGGCGGCCACCTCCCAGCCGTTGGGCGGCGCCGACGAATCGGGAGAAGCGGCGTCGCGCTCCACCTTCCACGACGAGGGATCGGCCTTGCGGCGCAGCGCGGCGATGCGTTCGTCGCCGAGCCGGGCCAGGTACTCCTGCTGAGTGGCGGGCTCACGCACCCAGTGGCGGATCCAGTCGTCGAACTGATCGCCACGCGACGCCGCCCGCGCCTCCACCCAGAACTCGTAGTCCTCGCCGTAGCCGTCGACGGGCAGATTCGGGGCGTAGAGCCCGCCGGGGTGGGCGCCCATCGGGGTCTCGGCCACGGCCAGGACGCGGTGGGCAGGCAGCAGCACGAGATGGGCCCAGGGCCGGATGTCGTCGACGATCCGCTCGACCGTCACCACCGCTCCCCGCCTGGCGGCCAGCGCGCCCCAGACGCCCTCGAGAAGCGGCGGGTTGAGGGCGACGTTGCCATCACGGTCGGCCACGACCCCGTGAAGGAGGGCCACGTCAGGTACCAGCGGAGCGAGCACACCAATCTCGCCAAACGGTGAGCTCACCCTGGCATACCCGTCGTTGCTAGCCATCGATGATCCGCCGAGGGACCGGGTCACCACCGCCGGAAGCCCGCGCGCCGCGCACTCCAGGCGCTGGGCAAAGGTGAGGAACGACCAGTGCTCGACCTCCACTTCGCCGCTGGCGTAGGCGCGGGCGAAGACGGGGTTCGGGGTGAAGTTCGGGAAGGTGTCGCCCGAGTACCCGGTGATCACCTTGCGCACGAGTCCGCCGCGGAACAGCACCGCCCCCAGGCTCGACAAGCTCAGCATGCACACCGTGAAGCCGGGATCCCGGCCCCAGAAGTGGCGGGCCAGCGCCCGGGTGGCGGCTGTCCAGCGACTGTGGCCCACCATCACGTGGACGACGTCGCCGGGCACGACGTTGTCGGCGACCGCCCGCTCGAGGTCCACGAGCTTCGACCCGCCGGCTGTCACGACGATCAGCCGGAGGCGAGCATCAGGTCGGCCAGCCGTCGGCGCTGCCACGCCTGGTGACCGAAGAGGAGATCGTTCTGCTTGACGCGGCGATAGAAGAGGTGGGCGTCCACGTCCCAGGTGAATCCCATCCCGCCGTGGATCTGAATGTCCTCCTCGGTGATGAACACCGAGGCCTCCCCGACGTAGCCCTTGGTCATGGCCACGGCCATCTCCCGCTGAGGATCATCGACGTCAGATGCCCACGCGGTGTACAGGATCCCCACCCGGGCCAGCTCCAGCTGGTGCAGCATGTCCACGGCCTTGTGCCTGATGACCTGGAACCGCGCGATGGGCCGGTCGAACTGCACCCGGTGCTGGGCGTAGTCCACCGCCTCGCGGAAGGCCTGATCGCAGGCGCCCACGGTCTCCGCCGCCAGGGCGACGGTGGAGTCGTCGAGAATCCGTCGCAGCAGGCTGGTCTGGTCGCCTTCCGGACCCAAGCGCCGGGCGGGCGTCTCGTGGAGCGACAGCCGGGCGACCTTCCGGGTCACGTCGAGGGTCGGGACGAGCTCCGCCGCCGGCTCTTCGACGAGGAACGCGGCGAGGCCTCCCTCCCCGTGGGCGACGACGATCGCCCAGTCGGCCGTGTGGCCGTCGACGACGATGGGCTTGACCCCGTCGAGCACCCACCGGCCGCCCGACCGCGCGGCCGTCGTCGTCAGTCCGAACAGGGGATCACCCTGGCCCAGCTCCTCGACGGCGAGCGTCCCCCGTGCCTCGCCGGCGGCCAGCCCCGGCAGCAGGTCCGTCGCCCCGAGCGCGGCTGCGGCGGACGTCGCCATGACCGCCGAGGAGAGATACGGGCCCGGGAACAGCGCCTTGCCCATCTCCTCCTGGACGACGACCAGGTCCACGAGGCCGAGCCCCAACCCGCCGTGGGCCTCGGGGACGAGCAATCCCAGCCAGCCCAGATCGGCCAGCTTCGCCCACAGGTCGTCGGTGAAGCCGCGCCCGTCGTCGATCATGCGTCGCACGTAGGCCATCGGCGCCTCGGCGCCGAGCGTCGTCGCCACTGCGTCGCGCAGCGCCTCCTGCTCGGCCGAGAGGGCGAAGTCCACGCTCGGAAGACTAACGCCCGTGTCAGGTTCTAGGATCGGCGTCCGTGGATTTCGCCTTCACGCCCGAGGACGACGCCTTCCGGGCCGAGCTGCGGGCGTGGCTCGAACAGCACCTCGCCGAGTTCCGGGAGGGAGAGCAGGAGGGTGCCCGGAGCGACAGCGCCGCCCTCATGTCCACCATGGAGCGGCGGCGGGCATGGCAACGCCGGCTCAACGAGGGGCGGTGGGCGGCGATCAACTGGCCGACCGAGTGGGGCGGGCGCGAAGCCACGATCATGCAGAACGTCATCTACTCCGAGGAGATGGCGCGGGCCCGCACGCCCGGGATCTACAACGCCAACGGGATCTGGCAGATCGGTCCCATGATCATCCGGTGGGGTACCGACGAGCAGCAACAGCGGTGGCTACCGGGCATCCTCTCGGCCGACGAGCACTGGTGCCAGGGCTTCTCGGAGCCCGAGGCCGGCAGCGACCTGGCCAACCTGCGCTGCGCGGCGACGCGAGACGGTGACGAGTACATCCTCGAGGGGCGCAAGATCTGGATCTCCACGGCCCACATCGCCCAGTGGGGTCTCTTCCTCGTGCGCACCGATCCCACCGCCATCCAGCGCAAGGCGAAGCACGAGGGCATCACGGCTCTCGTCGTCGACATGCGGGCGCCCGGCATCGAGTGCCAACCGCTGCGCGATATCACCGGCGACGCCATGTTCAACGAGGTGACCTTCACCGGCGCGCCGGTCCCGGTGGCCTACCGCCTGGGCGAGGAGGGCCAGGGGTGGCAGGTCGCGATGGGGACCCTCGGACACGAGCGGGTGGGCACCTCCGGCCTGTCCATCACGCTGGCGACCGAGCTCGAGCGGCTGATCGCCACGACCCGCAAGCACAACCCGGCGGCCCTCGACGATCCGTCGATCAAGGACCGCCTGGCCCGGGCCTGGACCCAGATCACGCTCACCCGTCTGCTCAACTATCGGGCCCTCTCGAAGGTCCTGAAGGGCGAGAGGACCTGGCCCGAGGTCCCGCTGGCCAAGCTGCAGTGGAGCAGCCTGTCCCAGACGCTGGCCGAGCTCGGCTGCGACATGCTGGGCCCGGCGGGCATCCTCGCCCGCGGGGGAGCCGACACCGTCGACAACGGGCACTGGACCCACCAGTACTGCTGGCAGCGCTACACGTCGATCGGCGCCGGCACCACCGAGGTGCAGAAGAACATCCTCGCCGACCGCGCCATCCAGTTGCCCCGTCACTGAGCACCCGTGCGGTTCGGGCTCGTCACCCCGGTCGTCACGCTCAATCCACGCGTCCACAACTCCTGGGAGGAGACCGCAGGTCTCGAGGCGGTCGCAGCCGTGGCCGACGCGGCGGACCGGCTCGGCTATCACCATGTGACCTGCAGCGAGCACGTGGCCGTGCCGACCGACGCGGTGGCCCGCCGGGGCGGACGGTACTGGGATCCTCTCGCCACCTTCGGTTACCTGGCCGCCGGGACCACCCGGCTGCGCCTCGCCACTCATGTGCTCGTGCTCGGCTACCACCACCCTCTCGACATCGCCAAGCGTTACGGCACGCTCGATCTGGTCAGCGGGGGGCGGCTGGTGCTGGGCGTGGGCGTGGGCACGCTGGCCGAGGAGTTCGAGCTCCTCGGCGCCGAGCTGGAGGGCCGGGGCGCCCGCGCCGACGATGCGATCCGCGCCCTGCGCGCCTCGCTGTCACGTCGGGAGCCGGTCTACCAGGGCGATCACTTTCGCTACGACGGCTTCGTCATCGATCCCTGTGCCCTGCAGGAGCGGGTGCCGATCTGGATCGGGGGCCGCACGGCGCGATCGCTGCGCCGGGCCGTCGAGCTCGGCGACGGCTGGGTACCGTTCGGCGTGGGCGAGGGTGACCTGGCGGCCATGCTGGCCCGGGCCCGCCAGTCGGCAGCCTGGACGGACCGGTCTACGCCGCTCGAGCTCGTCCTCCACCCCGAGCCACCTCTCGATCCGGGCGCCGCGCCCGAGCAGGCGCGCGAGGTGGTCGCCCGCTACGAGCAGCTCGGAGCGACCGTTCTCAACCTCCGCCTCCAGCACCGCTCTCTTGCACACTGCCTGGAGCAGCTCGAGGCGATGGTCGAGGCTGTCCCGCCTGAGCATGGCCCGCCTTCTCCCTGAGGGCGCGAACACCGGCCTCGATGGCCGAGGCCAGGTGGCGGTCGTTGCCCTTCGAGATGCGGTCGTGCACCCGGCGTTCCAACAGCGCGCGCAGTACCGGGTTGAAGGCGTGATACGTCTCACGAAAGTGGATGCGCGTGCGACCATCGCCCAGGTCCTCGAGGCGGGTCCAGCCACTGGCCTTGGACCACAGCGGCTTGCCCACGGCGTCGTAGCGCCACGAGACGCCGGGCTCCATCTCGCTGATCCACTCCCACGAGACGCCGGCGCCACCGGACAAGAGGTACCCCGGAACCGGGAAGGTGCAGTGACGGACCAGGCCCAGCCCGTGCTCGTCACCGGGAAGGAGGATCTCGATGGTGACGTCGCCATGGCGGCGTCGCCCGGAGCGGTGGGACCAGAAGACCCGCCACACCTCCGCCGGGGTGGCCTCGACCTCGATCGAGAAGCTGTGGTCCTGCACGGGAAGGCCCCGCGCCCCTCTCAGCCCAGCCGCTCGATGACGGTGGCGTTGGCCTGACCGCCGCCCTCGCACATCGTCTGGAAGCCGAAGCGCCCGCCGATCGACTCCAGCTGGTTGAGCAGTGTGGTCATGAGCCGCACCCCGCTGGCCCCCAGCGGGTGGCCGATGGCAATGGCCCCGCCCCTCGGGTTGAGCCGTTCGAGCTCCTCGGGGTGGGACCCGGGCCCCGCCGCCTCGGGGAGGAACTCACGGGCCCACATGAGAGCGATGGCCGCAAAGGCCTCGTTGCACTCCACGGCGTCGAAGTCGCCGATCGTCATGTTCGATCGGGACAGCAGCTTGCGGGTGGCCGGGTTGGGGGCCGACAGGACCAGGATCGGGTCCTCGGCCGCCACGACGAAGTGCACCAGCCGGGCCCTCACCGGCAGGCCCAGCCGGTCGGCCGCCTGGCGGCTGGTGATCAGCATGGCCGCGGCCCCGTCGGACATCTGCGAGGAGTTGCCGGCGGTGATGTCGGGCGCCAGCGACGGATCCCAGCTGGCCGCGCTCGGAAGGCCGGCCAGCTTCTCCATCGAGGTGTCGTGCCGTATTCCCTCGTCGGCCTCGAGCACGGCGCCGGTGGGCCGGCCCTCCTCGTCCTTGACGGGCACGGCCACGAGCTCCCGGGCAACCTGGCCGGCCTCGGTCGCCCTTGCCGCCCTCCGGTGGCTCTCCAGGGCGAAGGCGTCCATATCCTCCCGGCTGATCTTCCACTGGTCGGCGAGGATCTGGGCCACCTCGAACTGCGTCTTGAGCTGGTTGTCGATCACGGCCATGAAGTCGCCGCTGAAGGGGCCCTTGCCGCCCTTGGCGTTGGAGGCCAGCGGCGTCCTCGTCATCGATTCGACACCACAGGCCACGGCGACGTCGTAGGCGCCGGCCATCACTCCCTGTGCGGCGAAGTGCACCGCTTGCTGGGACGACCCGCACTGGCGGTCGACCGACGTGGCCGGAACGTGCCACGGCAGGCCCGCACCGACCCAGGCGTTGCGGGTCACGTTCGTGCTCTGCTCCCCGACCTGGGTCACACAGCCCCCGACGACGTCGTCGACGATCCCGGGGTCGACACCCGAGCGCTCGACGAGGCCGCTGAGCACGTGGCCGAGCAGGTCAGCCGGATGCCAGCCAGAGAGGGCGCCGTTGCGCTTGCCGATGGGCGTACGCACGGCGTCGACGATCACCGCCTCCCGGGTCTCCATCAGCGTGCCTCCTCCCGGCCGAAACTGACATGATAGTCAGCAACCGCATGCCCCGGACCGCCCGACACCCGACAGCCATACGCCTCGACGTGACCGGGCGCCCGGTCGAGTCGCGCTCGGTCGACCTCGACACGTTCTTCCACCCTCGGAGCGTCGCCGTGGTCGGGGCGTCGGACACGCCCGGCCGCCCCAACACGGTCATGACCCGGAAGATCCGGGATTGGGCCGAGCAGGCCGGCGCCTCCATCTATCCCGTCAACCCCAACCGGACCGAGGTCGACGGGCTGCCCAGCGTCGCCAGCGTCCTCGACGTCCCCGTGGACGTCGACCTGGCGGCCATCCTGGTGGGCGAGGCGGTCGACGCCCTCGAGGAAGCTGTCGAGAAGAAGGCACGGTTCGCGGTCATCTTCGCCGCCGGCTTCGCCGAGGTGGGCGGCGAGGGCACGCGGCTGCAGGCGCGCCTCGCGAAGCTGGTGCGGTCAGGCGAGCTCCACCTGCTGGGACCGAACACCAACCTCAACGCCTTCGAGACCTTCCGTGACGACCTGCAGCCGCCGAAGATCGCCCTCATCACCCAGAGCGGACACCAGGGTCGTCCAATCTTCCAGGGCCAGGAGCTTGGCATCGCCCTCTCGCACTGGGCGCCGACCGGCAACGAGGTCGACCTCGAGGTCGCCGACTTCATCCGCTACTTCGCCGATCAGGAAGAGGTTGGCGTCATCGCCGCCTATGTCGAGGGCTTCAAGGACGGACGGACTCTCATGCTGGCGGCGGATCACGCCGCCAGTCGGGGGGTCCCCATCGTCGTGGTCAAGGTGGGCCGGACCGAAGAGGGCAGGTCGATGGCGATGGCCCACACCGGACACCTGGCAGGATCCGACGCTGTCATCTCGGCCGCGCTGCGCCAGATGGGTGTGGTCCGGGTCGATGGCCTCGACGAGCTGCTCGACACCTCGGCCATGCTGGCCCGGGCCAAGCCGCCATCACGGTCCGGGGGCGCGGCGTCGGTCGGCGTCTGCGTGTACTCCATCTCGGGCGGGACGGGGGCCCACATGGCCGACCTGGTGGCCACGGCCGGGCTCCGACTTCCGACCCTCGCCGCGGCCACCCAGCAACAGCTGCGCCAGTGGATCCCGTCGTACCTGAGGGTCTCCAACCCGGTCGACAACGGGGGACATCCGGCGAGCGACTGGCGCGGGCGCAAGATCCTCGACGCCATCGTGGCCGATCCCCATGTCGACGTTGTCATCTGTCCCATCACCGGCGCCGTGGCCTCGATGAGCAGCCGTCTGGCCCGGGACCTGGTGGACGTGGCCGCAGCTACGGACAAGCCCGTGTGTGTGGTGTGGGGCTCTCCCATCGAGGACGATGTCGCCTACAAGGAGATCCTCCTCGGCTCCCAGGTCCCGGTGTTCCGAACGTTCGCCAACTGTGTGCGGGCGGTGAGGTCCTACGTCGACTACCACGAATTTCGCCAGCGACATGTGTCGCCGTTCTCGCGGCCCGCGATGAAGCCCTCGGCCGCGGCGCGCCGGGCCCGACCGCACCTGCAGCCCGGGCGGGCCCTCTCCGAGCACCTGTCCAAGGCCGTCCTCTCCGACTACGGCATCCCCGTCACGCGCGAGGCGCTGGTGACCAGCGCCGCGCAGGCCACCCGGGCCGCCGCCGAGCTGGGGCCGCGGGTGGTCATGAAGATCAGCTCGCCCGACCTCGCCCACAAGGCCGACCTCGGGCTCGTGGAGGTGGGTGTTGCGGGGGCGGGCGAAGTCCGGGCCACCTACGGTCGCCTGCTCGAGCGGGCCCGAGCGGCTGCGCCCGCGGCCGTTCTCGACGGGGTGCTCGTGTCGGAGCTGGTGACCGACGGGACAGAGACCGTCCTCGGCGTCACCGACGACGAGCTTTTCGGGCCGACCGTGATGCTCGGGATCGGCGGGATCTTCGTCGAGGTCCTGCACGACGTCACCTTCCGGGTGCCACCCTTCGACCGGGCCGAGGCCCGCCGGATGGTGACCGAGCTCAAGGGTTCGGCCCTCCTGACCGGTGCGCGCGGCCGGCCACCGGCCGATGTCGGTGCCCTGGTGGATGTCATGATGCGGCTCCAGCGACTGGCGGTCGACCTCGCCGGCGAGGTCGCCGAGTTGGACATCAACCCCCTCGTCGTGAGACCAAAGGGTGCGGTAGCCGTGGACGCGCTGGTCGTGTGCAAGTAACCCGGCCCGGGAGGCCGGTCAAGGAGGCAGCGCGCGCCGAGCGCCCCGAGAGAGAAGGCCGGCCGGGGAGGCCGGCCCACGGAACAGGAGAGGCATGAGCGAGGACGAGCGGCCGGTCGACGAGCTGGTGCGCTACCAGGTCGACAAGGGCGTGGCCCGCATCACCATCGACCGAGCGGAGGCGGGAAACGCCCTCACCACGCCCATGCGAGACCGGCTGGCCGAGCTCTTCGAGTCGGTCTCGGGCACGCTGGCCGTGCGGGCGGTGCTGCTCTCGGGGACGGGCCGTGCCTTCTGCACCGGCGCCGATCTGCGGGGACCCCGGGTCCAGGCGCCTCCGATCCCGGGCAACGAGCCACCGCCCGGCGCGCCTGAGCGCTCGACCGGTGACGGCGCCCGCACGATCCGCAAGGGATGGCAGCGCCTGATCGCCGCCATCCTGGACGCCGAGAAGCCGGTCGTGTGCGCGCTGAACGGGACGGCCGCCGGCGGCGGCGCCCACCTCGCCCTGGCCTGCGACCTGATCGTCATGGCCGAGGAGGCCCGCCTCATCGAGGTGTTCGTGCGGCGGGGCATCATTCCCGACGCCGGTGGCTGCTTCATCCTCCCCCGCATCGTGGGCGTGCAGCGGGCCAAGGAGATCATGTTCTTCGGCGACGACGTCGACGCAGCCACGGCCGAGCGAATCGGCCTGGTCAACGCGGTCGTGCCCACCGCCGAGCTGGACAAGACGGCGAGCCAGTGGGTGGAGCGCTTGGCGGCGGGGCCCACCAAAGCCGTCGGCCTCACCAAGTGGCTGCTCAACCGATCGCTGGACTCGGACCGGCTGACCGCCTTCCAGGAGGAGTCGTGGGCCCAGGAGGCGGCCAGCGGCACCGAGGACTCCAAGGAAGGGGTGGCCAGCTTCATCGAGCGCCGCCCGGCGGAGTTCAAGGGCTGGTAGGGCTCGCCTGTGTTGAAAGATCGGGCCGCCATCGTCGGCATCGGCCAGACCGCGTTCGCCAAGTCGCTCCCCGACTCCGAGCTCTCCATGGCCTGCCAGGCCATCACGGCGGCCCTCGACGACGCGGGCATCCGCCCGTCAGACGTCGACGCCCTGTCCTCCTACGCCATGGAGGCCAACGTGGAGGTGGAGGTCGCCCGCAACGTCGGCCTCGGCGACATCACCTACTTCAGCCAGGTCGGCTACGGCGGGGGCGCCGGGTGCGCCGTGGTGGGTCACGCGGCCATGGCGGTCACCAGCGGCCAGGCCGAGGTGGCCGTGGCATGGCGCTCGCGCAAGCGGGGCGCCGCCGCCAGTCGTCCCTGGTCCCAGGTCTCGCGGCGGGTGTCCGGCCCCGGCCAGTGGTCTCGACCCTGGGGGCTGCTCCGTCCGGTCGACGAGATCGCCATGCTGGCCCGGCGCTACATGTACGAGCACGGGGCGACGCGGGACCACCTGGCCAACGTGGCCCTCGCTTTCCGCAAGCACGCCAACCGCAACCCGGCCGCAACCATGCGCGACAAGACCATGAGTCGCGAGGACTACATGGCCGCCCGATGGGTGTCGGAGCCTCTGTGCCTGTTCGACAACTGCCTGGAGACCGACGGGGCCGTGGCCTGCGTCGTCGTGCCGGCCGAGCGTGCGGCCGACCTTCGCCAGCCGCCCGTCTACATCCACGCCTTCGGCCAGGGTCTCAACACCCAGCATCAGACGATGACCAACTACCACCGGGACGACCCGCTCACCGGTCCCGCCTGGGCGTGCAGCCGGGTGCTCTGGCGCAACGCCGACGTCGGGCCCGCGGACGTCGACGTGGCCCAGCTCTACGACGCCTTCAGTCCGTTGATCCCGTTGTCGCTGGAGGGTTACGGGTTCTGCAAGCGAGGCGAAGGCGGCGACTTCACCAACGACGGCAACATCGAGTGGCCCGATGGTGACCTCCCGGTGAACACCTCCGGCGGCGGCATGTCCGAGGCCTACGTCCACGGCTTCAACCTGATCGCCGAGGGCGTGCGCCAGATGCGAGGCAGCTCCACCTCACAGGTCGCGGGGGCGGAGACCTGCCTGGTCACGAGCGGCGAAGGCGTGCCGACCAGCGCCCTCCTGCTGCGCCGGGCCTAGCCCCTCGGCGTCACTCGCCCAGGCCGAAGATGCGGGCCGCGTTGGCGCCCACGATGCGACGGCGCTCGTCCCGGTCGATGCTCGACATCATCGAGTCGATCGTCATCCGCGAGTACGGCCAGTCGTTGCCGTGATGGGGGTAATCGGACGACCACATCATGTTGTCGACCCCGACGCCGTAGCGGTTCTCCACCCCGTTGCGGTCCGTGATGAAGGTAGCCGACATGTTGCGGAACCAGTAGAAGCTGGGCGGCTCCTTGATGGGGATGTTGCCCCACGACCGGTTGCGCCAGTAGCGATCGTCGATCTGCTCGAGGAAGTGGGGGATCCACCCCACGCCGGTCTCGATCATGGCCACGTGCAGATCGGGGAAGCGCTCGAAGGTGCCGGTGAAGATCAGCTGGCCGATCGTGCTGGGCACGGTGGAGAACACGCTCCCGAGCCCGGCCACGGCCTTGGCGTTGGCCTTGGCCGCCTTGCCGCCGTAGATGCCGCCGCCGCCCTTGGAGGCGGCCGCCTCCGCCGCCCGCCGCTGGCTCTGACGGGCGCGCCGTGACGCCAGATTGATGTGGATGCACACGGGGATACGCTCGTCGGAGGCGGCCGACCAGAAGGGGTCGTCGGCGTCGGAGATCGAGTCGCCCCCCGAGGGCCAGCACGACGTGACGACACCCTTGAAGCCGCGGGCCTTGGCCTTGCGCAGGGCGTCGACCGCGTCGTCGATCCCCGTGGAGGGCATCTGCGCCATCCCGATCAACCGGTCCCGGTCGGGCGCGCAGAACTCCTCCCACAAGAAGTTGTTGTAGGCCGCGATGCCGGCCAGGACGAAGGCGTCGTCGTCGTCGCCGAGGAAGTGGCCGACAGTGCGTTGAGGCGGGAACAGGATCTCGGCGTCGACGCCGTCGATGTCCATGTCGGCCAGCCGCTCGGCCCCGACGTAGCAGCCCCGCCTGGCGTCCTCGTAGGTGACGCCGGTCCAGCGGAACTCGTCGAAGGGCTTCCCCGGCGTCGACACGAGGCCAATCGGATCAGGGTCGGCGCCGCCCGCGAACTGCCAGGCGTCGCCACCGTCGACGTCCTTGACCAGCCTCGGCGCCTTGTCCTGGAGCTCCTTTGGCAGCCAGTTCCGCCAGATGTCAGGAGGTTCGAGGATGTGGCAGTCGCCGTCGACGATGTCGTAGTCGGCCATGATCGGTGACGTCCTCCCGGATCGACGACCTCGCCCTTGCAGTCTTGCAGCGAGGATCCCCACCAAGTGTCGGTCTGCCTGACGCACGTGTCAACTTTCTGCGCCTATCGTGGCGTCCATGGCCGAGCGTCTGCTGGACGGGATCCGGGTGGTCGACCTGGCCGCCGCGCCAGCCCAGATGACGGGGCGGATCCTCGCCGATCTGGGCGCCGAGGTGGTCAAAGTCGAGCCCCCGTCGGGGGACCCGGCGCGCGCCGAGCCCGTCCGCTTCACGGCGTGGAACGCCGGGAAGGCCTCCCTCGTCCTCGGCCCCGACGACACCGAGCTCTCCCAGCTGCTCCGACGCGCCGACGTGGTCATCGAGACGCCCGGATGGCTGGGCGGTCCGTCGCTCGACCGGGGACTGGCACCGTCGGCCGTCTGGGTCAGCATCACGCCTTTCGGCCTGCACGGACCGCGAGCCGGGTGGTTGGCGAGCGACCTGGGCATCATGGCCGCCAGCGGCAACATGTACGCCACCGGGGACGGTGACCGGCCCCCGGTGCGCTGCACCCAGCCGTCCGGCTACGCCCACCTCGGCGCCGAGGCGGCCATGGCGGCCCTCACCGCTCTGGCGTCGGGTCGGCCCCAGCTGGTCGACGTCGCCGGTCAGGAGGCGGTGATGGCGGCCGACATGTGCGCGCCGGCGACGTTTGTGCGGAGTGGCGCGCGTGGCGCCCGTCGTGGCGCCAACATCGGCCGCAGCCGGGAGATCTGGCCCTGCCGTGACGGCTTCGTGTCGTTCGGGTTACGCGGTGGCAAGGCGCGGGTGCCGAGCCTCCAGACGCTCACCAGGCTGGTCACCGAGGCGGGCCTGGCAACTCCGGCGCTCACCGAACGGGACTGGACGACCTTCTCGCACGTCACCGCCACGGACGAGGAGCTGGCGGCCATCCAGGCGCCGGTCGCGGCCTACTTCGCCGGCCGCACCATGGCCGAGCTGTACGAGATCGCGTGCGAGACCAATCTCATGCTCGCCCCGGCCAACACCCCGCCCCAGATCTACGACAGCGCCCAGCTCAAGGCCCGGGAGATGTTCGGAGCAGTGGGGACCGACGAACGGTTCCCGATGCGGTTCGTCCTGGCCGGGAGACCCGATGGCGCCGCAATCCCAGCGACGGCTCGGGGTCCTGCGCCGGCCGAGCCCGGCGCGGGTCGTCGACCCGATTGGCCCGAGCGCCGGTCGCCGGTGCCGGCCCAGGGCCACGAGCCGGCGTGGGCGGGGACGAAGATCCTCGAGCTGGGCTCGGGCGCCGCCGGTCCCATCGCCACGCGGTACTTCGCCGAGCACGGCGCCACCGTGATCCGCATCGAGTCCCCCAGCCGGCCCGACTTCCTGCGGGTCTACGCGCTCGGGCCCGACAATCCCCACGGGCTCGAGGGCTCGACGCTGTTCGACGGGCTCAACCCGGGCAAGCTCAGCGTCACCTTGAACCTGAAGCACCCCGATGGCCTCGCGCTGGCCCGCCGTCTGGTGGCCTGGTCGGACGCGGTCGCCGAGAACTTCGCTCCGAAGGCCATGCGCGCCTTCGGGCTGGACTACGGGCGCCTGGCCGCCGATCGCCCTGACCTGGTCATGGTCAGCGCCTGCCTCAACGGCCAGACCGGCCCCCACCGGGACTACCCCGGCTTCGGCGGACAAGGGGCCGCCCTGTCGGGCTACAACGCCCTCACCGGGTGGCCCGACCGCGAGCCGGTGGGGCCCTTCGGCACCATCACCGACTCGCTCTCGCCCCGCTTCGTGGCGACGGCCCTGGCTGCGGGGCTGTTGTATCGGCGCCGCACCGGTCGCGGCGTCTACCTCGACGTGTCGCAGGTGGAGGCGGCCGTCTACACCCTGTCGCCCTGGCTGCTCGAGTATGCCGACACCGGCGTGGTCACCGAGCGTGACGGCAACCGGTCGGCACGGTCGGTCCCCCATGGCGCCTTCCCGTGCCTCGGTGACGACCGCTGGGTCGCCCTGGCCGCCTGGGACGACGGCGGGTGGGCCCGGCTAGCCGACCTCATCGGCGTGCAGGACCCCTCCTTGGCGACGCTTCAAGCTCGCCTGAGCCGCGTGGACGAGGTGGAGGCCGCCGTGGCGCGGTGGACGACCCGGCGGGCGGTCGACGAGGTGGTCGACACCCTCCAGGGG
This sequence comes from Acidimicrobiales bacterium, assembly GCA_036491125.1. NCBI lineage: Bacteria > Bacillati > Actinomycetota > Acidimicrobiia > Acidimicrobiales > Acidimicrobiales bacterium. Next base: position 19,454 of record DASXCO010000170.1, read on the forward strand.
ATGGGCATCGAGGCGGTGCCGGTGCAGGACTTCGGCGACGTGGTGGCCGACCCTCAGCTCACCGCCCGCGGGCACTTCGTCACCCTGACCCATCCGGCAATGGGCGAGGGCGTCTACGAGCGCAACGGCTTCCGCCTGAGCGATGCCTCATCGGGCTACACCCGCACCGGGCCCACCCTCGGCCAGGACAACGACCACGTGCTGCGGGAGATCCTCGGGCTCAGCACGGGAGAGATCGACAAGCTGGCCGCCGACGGCGCCCTCGACTGAGAGCGGCCCGGTCGGCTCAGGCCGAACGGTGGATGAGGTTCATCCTCGAGGTGAGCACCGGCTCGCCCGTCCGCTCGTCGGTGTAGCGGGTCTCGGAGACGAGGAAGGTCATCGTCTTCCCCCTGCTCTCCTTCTCGTAGACGTCGGTGATGCGCCCCTCGCTCGCCAGGACGTCGCCGACCACGACCGGGCGGTGGTACTCGAACTCCTGCTCGCCGTGCAGCACCAGGCCACCCTTGGCCATCAGCCCGCCGATCACCTTCATGACAGCGCCACCGTCCGCCTCGGGATCCGGCGGCGGCTGGTTCTCCGGGAAGGTGCCCCAATGCGCCATGGCGAACCCGAACGTCGGCGGGGCCGGGATCGAATCGAACCCGGCGTCGACCGCGATCCGCACGTTCTGGTACACGGGGTTCTCGTCCTTCACCGCCTTGGCGAAGTTCGAGACCGGTCCACGCTCCACGGCGAGGCGAGAGGACCCGGTCTTCTTCCCGATGACGCTCGTGTCAACTGCCATGCCGTGACGGTAGGGGCCGCCCCGCGCCCGCCGCAAGCCCGCCGCGAGCCCGGTGATCAAAGTCGGACCAGGTTGCTCACCTTCGGGGACCCGCCTACGTTTGTGACGTACGCGTCAGGTTTGAGCCGGAGGGTTTCGTGATGCCGCTGCTCGAGGACAAGGTCGCCATCGTCACCGGTGCTGGCCACGGGGTAGGGCGCGGTGAGGCGCTCGAGCTCGCTGCCGAGGGGGCCCGGGTGGTCGTCAACGACCTGGGTGGCTCGGTGGGCGGTGGGGGCGCCGACAAGCGCCCGGCGGAGGAGGTCGCCGAGCTCATCCGCCGCCGAGGCGGCGACGCGGCGGTCAACTACGACGACGTCGCCGACTGGAATGGCGCCGCCAGCCTCGTCCAGCAGGCGGTGGACACCTTTGGCCGGCTCGACGTGCTGGTCAACAACGCCGGCATCCTCAGGGACAAGATGATGTTCTCGATGAGCGAGGACGACTTCGACTCGGTCATCAGGGTCCATCTCAAGGGCACCTTCGCGACCACCCACCACGCCTCGGTGTACTGGCGGGAGCAGTCGAAGGCGGGATCCCAGCCGCGGGCGGCCGTCGTCAACACGGTCTCCAGCGCCGGCCTCCAGGGCAACGTGGGCCAGGCCAACTACGGCGCGGCCAAGGCCGGCATCGCCTCCCTCACCATCATCACCAGCCTCGAGCTCGCTCGCTACGGCGTCCGGGCCAATGCCATCGCCCCGGGCGGGATGACCCGGATGTCGGGGGCGGTCGTGAAGGACATGGAGCTCAAGGAGCCGGAGGAGTACGAGGAGTTCGACCCCATGAACCCGGGCAACTCGGCGCCCATGGTCGCCTGGCTCGCGTCGGACGAGGCCCTGCACGTGACCGGCCAGGTGTTCCGGGCGGTGGGATCGACGATCACCCACTACGTCCCCTGGACGCTCGGCGAGGGCATCGACACCCCGGGAGAGCCGACCAAGTGGAGCCCGGATGGCATAGGCCCGGCCCTCAACGCGTCGGTCTTCCATTCCCGCCATCCCGGGCTCCAGATGGGTCGGGCGCGAGGCAGATAGCCTCAGGGCGGCCGGCCCGGGAGGCCGGCCCAGATGACGAGGCCGGCCCGGGAGGCCGGCCCACGAGACAGGGAGGACGAGTGGGCCTGCTCGACGGGAAAGTAGCGATCGTCACCGGCGCTGGTCGGGGTATCGGCCGGGCCGAGGCGCTACTGCTGGCATCCGAGGGCGCCAGCGTGGTCGTCAACGACCTCGGCGGCGACTGGACCGGCGAGGGCAAGGACGACCGTCCGGCCCAACAGGTGGTCGACGACGTGGAGGCGGCCGGCGGCACCGCGGTCGCCAACTACGACGACGTTGCCAGCTGGAAGGGCGCCGAGAGCCTCGTCCAGCAGGCAGTGGACACCTACGGCGCCCTCGACGTGCTGGTGAACAACGCCGGCATCCTCAGGGACAAGATGTCGTTCAACATGACCGAGGACGATTGGGACGCGGTCATCAAGGTGCATCTCAAGGGCCACTTCTGCCCGTCCCGCGTCGCCGCCGCCCATTGGCGCCAGCGCTCCAAGGAGGCCGGCGCCCCGGTCGGGGCCGCCATCGTCAACACGTCGTCCGAGTCCGGCCTCTACGGCAACGCCGGCCAGCTGAACTACGCGGCCGCCAAGGCGGGCATCGCCGCCATGACGATCGTGCTGGCGCGCGAGCTCGAGCGCGTCGGCGTGCGGGTCAACGCCATCGCACCCGTCGCCCGGACCCGGCTCACCGAGTCACTCGGGGGCGGCTTCATGGAGCAGAAGGAAGGGGACTTCGATCGCTTCGCGCCGGACAACGTCGCCCCGGTCGTGGCCTGGCTCGCCTCCGACCTCGCAGCCGGTGTCTCGGGCCAGGTCGTGAAGGTCCAGGGCGGCGTGCTCCAGCTGGTCGAGGGCTGGCGTCCCGTCACCCAGGTCAAGGCGGACAAGCCCTGGACCGTCGACGCCGTCGACGAGGCCCGCTCTGCCCTCTTCGCCCGCTCCGAGCCCGGAGTGCCGCCGTTCATGTTCGACGTGGAGGGCTAGCCCGTGCGCCTGGCGTGGGGGCCCGAGGTCGACGAGTTCCGCGCTGAGCTGGTCGGCTTCCTCGAGCAGCACGCTCCCCCCGAGGCCAAGGCCCTCAAGAACGCCGGCACCCTGTCGGACAGCGGCGACGACGATGGGGCGTCGATCATCCCCGACTGGGCGCGGCGCTGGCAGGCGACGCTGTTCGACCACGGCTGGATGGTCCCCGGGTACCCGCCCCACCTGGGGGGCCGTAACGCCACACCCGTGCAGACGCTGGTCTACCTGCAGGAGCTCGCGGCGCGGGGCATCCCCCGCTCGGTGCACTTCCCCGGCTACGCAATCGTGGCGCCGAGCCTCCTCGAGTTCGGGAACGAGGACCAGCGCCGACTGGCGCCCGCCGCCATCCGGGGTGACGACGTGTGGTGCATCGGTATGAGCGAGCCCAACGCCGGCTCCGACCTCGCCGGCCTCCAGACCCGAGCCGTGCTCGACGGCGACGCCTTCATCGTCAACGGCCAGAAGGTCTGGACGTCCTACGCCATGGTGGCCGAGCGCTGCTTCTGCTACGTCCGAACCGACCCCACCGCGCCACGGCACAAGGGCATCAGCGTGCTCATCATCGACATGGCGACACCAGGGATCGAGGTCAGGCCGCTCCGGCAGTTCTCGGGGGCCGCCCATTTCGCCGAGGTCTTCTTCACCGATGTGCTCGTGCCCGCAACCAACCTCGTCGGCGAGGTCAACGACGGGTGGCGCATCACGATGGGATCACTGGCCCACGAGCGCGGCGGGCTGTGGGTCCAGTCGGTGTCGCTCGTCGAGTCCAATCTGGACGACCTCGTCTCCCTCTGCCGGCGTCGGGGGCTGACGGCCGACGCAGGCGTCAGGCGGCGACTGGCCGAGGCCTACGAGCAGGTGTCGAGCCTACGGGCGCTCGGCTACAAGGGCTTCACCAGCTTCGCCAGTACCAGCTCGGCGCCCGAGCACTCCTACCTCAAGCTCGCCACCTCGGAGCTGGGCAAGTCTCTCTACGAGCTGGGCACGGAGCTCCTCGGCCCCGACGGCGTGGTCGTCGACGCCGAGCGCGGCGAGGAGGGAGGCCGCTGGGTGCGGGGCTTCTTCCTGAGCTTCGCCAACACCATCGCCGGCGGCAGCTCGGAGATCCAGCGCAACATCATCGCCCAGCGGGTCCTCGGCCTCCCGAGGAGCTGAGCAGCGAGAGGTCTGTCAGCGCGGCGAGGCCGGCTCGCTCAGCGGCGACCGGCGGCCGCCCGGCGTCCCGGGCGCCCGCCGAATATCCCGGTGTGCAGCACCGCCGTCAGTGTGTCCACGGCGGCATCGTCGTCGACGGGTACGGCGCGGGACGTCACGAAGTAGTTGACGCGCTCGAGCATGCCGATGAAGGCGAACGCCGCGGGCTCGGGATCCACGCCCGGCGGGCGCGACGCCTCGCCGATCCGGTGGGTCAGCTTGGAGGTGATCGTGCGCAACGAGCGCTGCCCCAATCGGGCGAGGGCCGGATCCGACACCTGGCTCTCGTTCCACGCCCGGACGACCGGCCCATAGCGGCGGTACACCTCGACGAAATGCTGCACCCATGCCCGCAGCTGGGCCCGCCCATCGGCGCCGGGTCCAACGGGGCCGAGCGCGTCCGCCAGCGCCTCCATCTCGGTGGCGCACTCCTTGGCCAGCGCCGCCAGCAGATCCTCCTTGCTGGCGAAGTACAGATAGAAGGTCCCGTGCGAGGTGTCGGCCATGCGCACGATGTCGTCGACCCTCGTCGCCGCGTACCCGATCGTCTCGAAGGCTCTCAGCCCGGCGTCGAGCAGCCGGACCACCGTGCGCCGACCCTGGGCCCGCAGGTCGCGCTGTTGCGCCGGTGTGCCGCCAGGGCGGACGCCCGCCTTTCGCCGTGGAGTCTGTCGATCCGGATAGTCTGACGTCACATCACCCGTGCGCCCGCACGTCACCAGGATGCTCGACGAACTCCCTCACGAGGCGGCGAAGCGCTTCGGCGATGCTACCGCCTACGTCTCGGCCGCCGGATGGGGCGTCTCGTACCGAGCGCTCGACCGGCTCTCCGACGAGGTCGCCGTCGGGCTGGCCCGCCGTTCGATCGGGCCCGGAGACGTGGTGGCGCTGGCCATGCCGTCGCTTCCGGAGTACATCGTCGCCTACCTGGCGCTGGCCAAGCTGGGGGCGGTCACGGCTGGTGTGAACGATCGTCTGTCCGAAAGGGAGCGCTCCGCCGTCCTGTCGGTCGCCCACCCCCGTCTCGTGCTCGCCACCCCTGGAGCCGTGCCCGACCGCCCGCCGGAAGGGGCGGAGCTGCTCGAGGTGCACCCGGCCGAGCACGAGGACGGCGTCTTGACAGACCTCCGCCAGCCGGGCGAGTCGCCCCCATCGCTGCCGCCCGATCCCGACAGGCCCGTGGCCATCGTCTTCACGTCGGGGACGACTGGCACGCCCAAGGGAGCCGTCTATGGCAACCGCCAGCTCCACGCGATCACGGCGGCCGACGTGGGCGACCGGTGGGGAGGCGGAGGGCGCGCCCTGGCAGGTACGTCCTTCGCCCACTTGGGCTTCATGACCAAGCTGGCTGGCGCGCTTCGATCGGGGGGCACGACCTTCCTGATCAACCGCTGGCGCGCAGCTGAGGCGCTCGAGCTGACCGAGCGCCACCGCCTCACCAACATCGGTGGCATCCCAACCCAGATCGCGCTCATGCTCCAGGCACCGGCGTTCGACTCCTGCGACCGCTCGAGCGTGCAGCTCATCGTCATGGGCGGCGGGCCGGCCACGGCGGCGCTGGTGCGTAGCGCTCGGGCCGGCTTTGCCGCTCCCGTGTGCGTCCGCTACTCGTGCACCGAGACGGGCATCGGCCTCGGTACCGGGCCCGACGACCATGACGAGGACGCCGAGGTCAGCGTCGGCCGAGCCCGCCCCGGCATAGAGCTCACTGTCCGCGACGAGGAGGGCCGACGCACCGCGCCGGGCCAGGTCGGCGAGGTGTGCCTGCGCTCGGCCGCCGTCATGTCGGGCTACCACCGAGATCCCGACGCCACCCGGGCCGCGTTCACCGCCGATGGTGCGGTTCGCACCGGCGACCTCGGCTGGGTGGACGACCGGGCCCGTCTGCGACTTGTCGGCCGGACCAAGGAGATGTACGTACGCGGGGGCTACAACGTGTACCCCATGGAGGTGGAGGGCGTGCTGGCCGAGCACCCCGGCATCGCCGAAGTGGCGGTGGTACCCCGGCCCGACGCCGTCATGGGAGAGATCGGAGTGGCGGTCGTCGTGCCCCGCGAGCCCCGCCGAGAACCCGAGCTCGAGGACCTCCGCGCCTTCGCCGCTCCCCACCTCGCCGCCTATAAGCTCCCCGAGGCCCTGAACGTCGTCGACGCCCTCCCCCGTACGCCCATGGAGAAGCTCGACCGCCGCGCCCTTCAGCAAACGGCGGAGCGGGCGGACGAGCTACGCTGACACCAACGTCAGAGATCCGAGACGAGGGAGACGCCGATGCGCACCGAGGACCTCATCCTGGTCAGCGTCGACGACCACACCGTCGAGCCGCCGGACATGTTCGCCAACCACCTCCCGGCCAAGTGGAAGGACCTGGCCCCGAGGAGCGTGAAGAAGCCCGACGGCACCGACGTGTGGGTCTACGAGGGCAACGAGATCCCCAACATCGGCCTGAACGCCGTGGCCGGGCGGCCCCCCGAGGAGTACAACATCGAGCCCACCCGCTACGAGGAGCTGCGGCCCGGTTGCTACCAGATCGACGAGCGCGTCAACGACATGAACCGCAACGGCGTCCTCGGCTCGATGTGCTTTCCGTCCTTCGTGCAGTTCTGCGGTCAGCTCTTCTCGAAGTCCAACGACCTCGACGTCGGCCTGGCCATGCTCAAGGCGTACAACGACTGGCACGTGGACGAGTGGGCCGGTAGCCATCCCGGACGCTTCATCCCCCTCTCGATCCCGCCCATCTGGGACCCCGAGGAGATGGCCAAGGAGGTGCGCCGCATGGCTGCCAAGGGCTGCCATGCCGTCACCTTCTCCGAGGACCCGGCCAAGCTCGGGTGGCCGCACATCTTCGGTGACCACTGGGATCCGTTCTTCGCCGCCTGCGAAGAGGAGGGCACGGTCATCTGCCTGCACATCGGCTCCTCCTCGACCATCCTCGGGCTCGCGCCCGGCGCGCCGATCGACATCATGATCACCCTCACGCCGCTCAACGCCATGCACGCGGCGACGGACCTCCTCTGGTCACCGGTGCTGCGACGGTTCCCCAACCTGCACTTCGCCCTCTCCGAGGGCGGGATCGGCTGGCTGCCGTACTGGCTGGAGCGGATCGACTACGCCTACCAGCAGCACCGCTATTGGACGCACCAGGACTTCGGTGACCAGCTGCCGAGCCAGGTGGCCAAGGACCGCTTCACCTTCTGCTTCATCAGCGACGCCGCCGGCCTGGAGACCAGGCACCTCATGGGCGTACACAACATCACCTGGGAGTGCGACTACCCCCACTCGGACTCGACCTGGCCCCACTCCCCCGAGACCCTGATGAAGCAGCTGGCCGGGGTCCCCGACGACGAGATCAACATGATCACGTACCAGAACGCCATGAAGGTGTTCAACTACGATCCGTTCACGCACCGGCCGCGCGAGAGGTGCACGGTGGGCGCGCTCCGCGCTGAAGCCCCCGCCTGATCAACGCTAACGTGACCCGATTCCCAGCGAGACCACTGGAGCAGGCGTGACCGACGAGATCCTGGTCGACAACGGCAAGCGCACGATGACCCTGGACGAGCTGGGGATGACCCAGCCTGGCCTGGCCCGCATCATGCCCGAGATCAGCATTCGTATCTGGAAGCTCTACTACGCAGGCAAGGCCCGTAACTGGCCCTTGGCCCGGTTCCAGCTCAAGGAGGCCATCAACCTCATGGAGGTCGGGGCCTTCGTCAGGCCCAAATACGAGGTGAACATGGCCAAGTTCATCGACGAGGACGCCGGCCCCGTGAGCAAGGCCATCGAGGCGGCTGACTGGGAGGCGTTCGACGCCGCCTTCGCCGAGATGGTGGACAAGGCCAACGCGTATCACGACGAGTACGACAAGCCCTTCATCCGCTGGCGCATCCCTGACCATCCGCCGCCCGATCTCGACATGACGCCCCGGCAGTAGCCAGACCAAGGGGCCGAGCGGCGCCATGCCGGCCGACTGGAAGCTGCGGGAGGTGGACCCCGGGCTGGTCCGCCGGTACCTGCGAAACGGATGGTGGACCGACGAGACGCTCGGCTCGGTGCTGGCCGACGGGCTGACGAGGAGCGCCGGCCTCACCTTCCGCATCCACTCCCGCACCAGGCCCTGGTCGGGCACCTTCGGTGGCGTCGAAGAGCTGGGCCTGCGGATGGCAGGGGGCCTGCGGGCCCGCGGCCTCGGCCCTGGTGACGTGATCGCCTTCCAGATCCCCAACTGGATCGAGGCGGCCGTGACCTTCTACGCCACGTCCTTCCTCGGGGCGGTGCTGGTGCCGATCGTCCACTTCTACGGGCGCAAGGAGGTCGGCCACATCCTGCGCCAGTCGGGCGCCCGCGCCCTCGTCACGGTCGACCGGTTCGGGCACCTCGACCACCTCGCCGATCTCGACGGGCTTCGCGCCGGCCTCCCCGACCTCGAGCTGATGGCTGTCGTCGGCGGCGACGCCCCGCCGCTCTCCCGCTCTCAGGTCCCGAGCTGGGCCGTGCCTTTCAGCGACCTCCTCGACCACCCGCCCCTCGACGGCCCGATCGCCGTCGACCCCGCGACCCCCGCGGCCGTCGCCTACACCTCGGGCACCACCGCCGACCCCAAAGGGGTCGTCCACGTCCACCGCACCCTCGTCTTCGAGGTGCGCCAGCTGGGCGATGTCCAGGCGAGCCGGGAGCTGCCGTTGCTGACCGGGGCGCCGGTCGCCCACGGCATCGGCATGCTGTCGGGGCTGCTCCTGCCCCTGTACCGGCGACAGGCGGTGCATCTGACCGACGTCTGGGATCCGGCACAGGTGCTGGCGGACATGCTCGAGGACGGTGTCGCGGCCGGAAGCGGCGCCACCTTCTTCTTCACCAGCCTCCTCGACCATCCCGACTGCGGTCCCGACCACCTACGCCTGATGCGGGAGACGGGGCTCGGGGGATCTTCCGTGCCCGTGGCGGTCGCGGACCGGGCGACCTCGCTCGGGATCTCGATCACGAGGGCCTTCGGCTCGACCGAGCATCCGTCGACCACCGGCTCGAGGCACGACGTGCCCCTCGACAAGCGCACCCGCACCGACGGCCGCCCGCTGCTGGGCGTGGAGCTGCGGGTCGTCGACGAGTCCGGGGCCGACCTCCCGACCGGCGAAGCCGGAGAGGTGGTCAGTCGGGGCCCCGACTGCTTCTGGGGCTACACCGACCCTGCCTTGACAGCCAGCGCCTTCGACGCCGACGGGTGGTATCTGACCGAAGACGTCGGCCGGCTCGACCCCGAGGGCTACCTGACCATCACCGACCGCAAGAAGGACATCATCATCCGCGGTGGTGAGAACGTCAGCGCCCCTGAGGTCGAGGGGCTGTTGATGCAGGTGCCCGGCGTGGCCGAGGCGGCAGTGGTCGCCGCTCCCGACGCGCGCCTGGGCGAGCACGCCTGCGCCTTCCTGCGGCAGGTGCCGGGAGCCCGTCCGCCCGACCTGGACACCATCCGCGGCATCCTCGAGGCCGAGGGGATGGCCAGGCAGAAATGGCCCGAGGAGCTGCGGCTGGTGGACGATTTCCCCCGGACGCCTTCGGGGAAGGTCCAGAAGTTCGTCCTCCGCCAACGGCTGGCCGAGGAGGCCCGCTCGGCACTCTCCTGACAGGAGGTCCGATGCACGAGGAAGACGCCATCACCGACGCCCGCATCCGCCGGGTGGTCAACCAGCACATCCGGCCGGCGCTGAGCGGCCCCACCGCCGCCCTCGAGGTGGCCGCCTACCACGTGCACGGTGAACCCGTCTCGATCTCGGAGGCCCTGAACGCCCCCTACGAGCAGTTCCCCATTGGCGGAGCGTGGGGACCGCCGTGGGGCACCACGTGGTTCCAGCTGCGCGGGCGGGTGCCGGCGCAGTGGCGCGGCGAGGAGGTCGCGCTCCGCTTCGAGATCGGCAACGCCGGCGACACCGGGTTCGGAGCCGAGGCCCTGATGTGGGCCGACGGCCACCCCGTCCAGGGCCTGTCGCCGAACCACCGCGACCACGTGCTGACCAGAGCCGCTGAAGGGGGCGAGGCGATCGAGCGCCACGTCGAGGCGGCCGCCAATCCCCGGCCGCCCCTCGGCGCGCTCACGTGGCCGCTGCTCGGACCCGAGCCCCACGGCGCACCCCTGTTCACCCTCGCCCGGGCCGAGCTGGGCGTCGTCCGCCGTGACCTGATGGCCTTCTGGCAGGACCTCCGCCTCCTGCTCCAGCTGCTGCCCCAGATCGGAGAGGAGCCGCGCCGCTCCCAGATCCGGGCCGGGCTCGACCGGGCCTGCACCGCCCTCGACCTGGAGGACGTGGCCGGGTCCTTCCCCGCCGCCCACCCCCTGCTGAAGGAGCTCCTGGCCCGGCCGGCGGCCGCCAGCGCCCACCGCGTCAGCGCCGTCGGCCACGCCCATATCGACACCGCCTGGTTGTGGCCATTGCGGGAGACAGTGCGGAAATGCGCCCGCACGTTCTCCACGGCCGTCACGTTGATGGACGAGTACCCGGACTACCGGTTCGCGTGCTCCCAGGCTCAGCAGTACGCCTGGATGAAGGAGCGGTACCCGGACCTCTACGAGCGCATGAAGGAGAAGGTCGCCCGCGGTCAGCTGGAGCCGGTGGGGAGCATGTGGGTCGAGGCGGACTGCAACATCCCTTCGGGGGAGTCACTGGTGCGCCAGGTCCTCCACGGCAAGCGCTTCTTCGCCCAGGAGCTCGGACGGGACACGACCGAGGTGTGGCTGCCCGACGTGTTCGGCTACCCGGGCAGCCTGCCCCAGATCATGCGCCAGGCCGGCATCGACCGCTTCCTCACCCAGAAGCTGTCGTGGAACCAGTACAACGTGCTCCCCCACCACAGCTTCGTCTGGGAGGGGATCGACGGGTCGCGCGTCTTCACCCACTTCCCGCCGGCCGACACCTACAACGGCGATGCCAGCGTCGCCGAGCTGGTGCACGCCGTGGGCAACTTCAAGGACCACGACCGGGCCACGCGGTCGCTGTACGTCTACGGTCACGGCGACGGCGGCGGAGGTCCGACGGCGGGCATGATCGAGCAGCTGCGGCGGCTGGCGGACCTCGAGGGCGCGCCACGGGTCGAGCTCGAGACGGCGTCGTCGTTCTTCGACAAGGCGGCGGCCGATATCGACGACCCTGCGGTGTGGGTGGGCGAGCTGTACCTGGAGCTGCATCGCGGCACCTACACGACCCAGGCCGCGACCAAGAGGGGCAACCGCGCCGGTGAGCTGGCGCTGCGCGAGGCCGAGCTGTGGGGCAGCCTGGCCCCACGGCCGTGGTCGGCGTACCCCGGTGAGCGGCTCGACCGGGCCTGGAAGACGCTGCTCCTCCATCAGTTCCACGACATCATCCCCGGCTCCGGCATCCACTGGGTCTACGAGGACACCGCCCGCGACCACGCCCAGGTGGCGGCGGATGCCGGAGCGGTGATCGACGACACCACCGCCGTGCTGGCCGGGGCCATCGACACCGCCGGCCTGTCGGCCCCGGTCGTGGTGCTCAACCCCCTTGGCCACGACCGCACCGGGATCGTCAACCTCTCTGGGGACGACCACGACCAGCCGCTCGTCGCCGTGGGGCCCGACGGCGACCGGAGCCCGGTGCAGGTCGGCGACGACGGCTCGCTGCTGTTCGAGGCGTCGGTGCCATCGTGCGGTTACGCCGTGTACGACCTGGTGACCGGCGCCGGCGACCAGAGGCCCGGTTCCGAGCTGGCGGTCGACGAGCGCGGCCTCGAGAACAGCCGCCTCCGCGTCCGCTGGGACGACGAGGGGCTGCTCACATCGGTCTGGGACAAGTCAGCGGACCGTGAGGTGCTGGCTGCCGGCGCCAGGGGCAACGTGCTCCAGATCTTCGAGGACTACCCCAACTTCTACGACGCCTGGGACGTCGACCGGTTCACCCTCCAGCACCCGGTCGACATGACGACGCTCGACGAGCTCGTCGTCACCGAGCGAGGGCCGAACCGGGCGTCGGCGCGCATGACCCGCTCGTTCGGCGATTCCCGGGTCACCCAGACGATCTCGCTGTCGGCTGGCTCGACCCGGCTCGACTTCTCCACCGCGGTGGACTGGCACGAGTCACGGCGACTGCTCAAGGTGGCGTTCCCTGTCGACATCCGGTCCCACCGGGCCACCTACGAGATCCAGTACGGCCATGTCGAGCGACCGACTCACACCAACACCAGCTGGGACCTCGCCCGTTTCGAGGTGTGCGCCCAGCGCTGGGCCGACCTGTCGGAGGCCGGTTACGGGGTGGCCCTGCTCAACGACTGCAAGTACGGCTACGACATCCAGGGCAACGTGATGCGGCTGTCGCTCCTGCGCGCGCCGGGATGGCCCGACCCGCTCGCCGATCGCGGGACGCACCACTTCACGTACGCGCTCCTGCCGCACAACGGCGACCTCCGCGACGGTGGCGTGGTGGAGTCCGGCTTCGAGCTCAATGTCCCCCTACGAGCCGTCCCCACTCCCTCCCACGCCGGAGAGCGGGCGAGGCGGGCGTCGTTCCTCCGGGTCGACCGGCCAGGCGTGGTCATCGACGCCGTCAAGAAGGCCGAGGACACCGACGCCATCGTCGTGCGCCTCTACGAAGCCTGGGGCCAGCGCGGACCGGCCCGGCTGACATGCGCCGCCCCCGTGGCCGAGGCCCGGCGCACCGACCTCCTGGAGCACGAGCAGAACCGGCTCGAGCCCGACGACGACGGCTCGATCCCGCTCCACCTCCGCCCCTTCGAGATCTTCACGGTCCTTCTCCGGCTGGGCTGAGCGACAAGGCACCCGGTCAGGCTTCGGTCGCGCGCAAACGGTGCTTGGCGATCTTGCCGTTGGGATCGCGCGGCAGCTCGTCGACGAAGGCCACCAGACGGGGGCGCTTGTAGTCGGCCAACCGCTCCCGGCACCAGGCCACGACGTCGTCGGTGCTCAGGCTGGCCCCGGCGCGCGGCTGGACCACGGCCTTGAGCGCCTCCCCCCAGCGCTCGTCGGGCAGACCGTACACGGCGCAGTCCGCCACGTCGGGGTGCAGATAGAGCACATCCTCGATCTCGCGGGGATAGACGTTGACCCCGCCCGTGATCACCATGTCGGCCCGCCGGTCGGTGAGAAAGAGGTACCCGTCCTCGTCCAGGTAGCCCATGTCACCCACGGTGAAGCGCTCGCCCTTGAAGGCGGCCGACGTCTTCTCGTTGTCACGGTGGTACCGGAAGGGCGCCGACTCCGGGCGCACGTACACCAGCCCCACCTCGCCCGGACCGAGGACCCCGCCCTCGTCGTCGAGGATCACGATCTCGTTGCCGCCGATAGCCCGCCCCACGCTGCCGGGGTGCTCCAGCCACTCCTGGGGCGAGATGGCAGTGCCGCCTCCCTCGGTGGCGCCGAAGTACTCGAAGACCTTCTCCGGCCCCACGAGCTCCATGAACGCCCGCTTGACGGGGACCGGACAGGGAGCGGCGGCGTGCAGCACCACGCCCAGCGAGGACAGGTCGTAGGACGCCCGGACCCCCGCGTCCAGGTCCAGGATGCGTATGAAGTTGGAGGGGACCATGTGGGTGTTCGTCACCCGATGATCCTGGACGAGGGCCAGGCAGGACTCGGCGTCCCAGCGAGGCATGATGACCACGGTCGCGCCGAGGGCGAGGTGGGCCTGGGCGAAGGCGGCCGGTCCGGAGTGGTAGGCGGGACCCACGAGCAGATGGACGTCGCCCGGACCGAAGCCCCACCGGGCGGCCATCCCCGCCATCCCCGCCGCCGTGCGGCGCAGGTCGTCACCGCCGGGCACGACGCCCTTGGGTCGTCCCGTCGTGCCCGACGTGTAGACCATGGTGGTCGGCCACCCGTCGCCTCCCTTCTCCACGACGTCATCGGTCCCGGGCCCCTGGGCGGCGAGGGCTTCCTCGTAGCCGTCGCCCACCACCAATCGCGGGAGGTCCGCCACGTCGGCCAGGCTCCCGACGAGCTCGGAGGTGACGACCGCAGCCTTGCAGCCCGAGTCGGTCAGGACCCAAGCGGTCTCGGCCGCCTTGAAATGGATGTTCACCGGGACCGCCACGGCGCCCAGCCGCCCGGCGCCGTGGACGACCTCGAACCACTCAAAGGAGTTCGGCAGCATCACGCCCACGCGGTCGCCTCGCGCCACCCCAAGGCGCGACAAGGCCAGGGCGGCCCGGTGGGCCCGATCGTCCAGCTCGGCGAAGGTACGCTGCCCGGACCCCAGGACCAGGGCCGGGTGGCCGGGGCGTCCGGCGGCGGCAGCCGAGATGCCGTACCGGGTTTCAGCTGCCATCGTCAGCGTGCGAGGGTGGCCCGTTCTCCATGATCCTGACAACGATGTCATACTTGCGCCCAGTGCGACCAGGGACGGGGGGCATCAGTGCTCGTCGCGACGGTGTCGGCCATACGGCCGGGATCATCTCGCGGTATCGGGCCGGTCGACTGGGGCGATCAGATGTCACGCGGCAACGCGCGCAAGTTCGTAACCTGACCGCAGTGCCGCCGACCGCACTCTCCCAACGGAGGTCGCCATGCCCCGACTGGCCACCAGGGCCGTCCGACTCGTCGCCCTTCCTGCCATCCTCAGCCTGATACTGGTTGCGTGCGGCAACGCCTCAGGCGGAGGCGGCGGCGGCAGCCAGACGCAGGGAGTGACGTCCAACGAGATCGACATCGGCGCCATCGCCGCCAAGACCGGGCCCCTCGCCAACCAGTACGGGCCGATCACACAGGGTGCCCAGGCCTACTTCGACCAGGTCAACGCGGCCGGGGGCGTGAACGGCCGCAAGATCAAGTACGTCGCCCAGCTCGACGACCAGACCCTGCCCTCTCTCGACGTGTCACAGGCCCGGGCCCTGGTCACCCAGGACAACGTGTTCGCGGTCGTGGGTGTCGCCACACCGATCTTCGCCGCCGGCAAGTACCTCGCCCAGAACAACATCCCCACGTTCGGATGGAACGTCAACCCAGAGTGGTCCGACGGGCCCAGCCTCTTCGGCGAGAAGGGCTCCTTCATCAACTTCACCCATCAGGGCCCCCTGATCGCCTACCTGGCCAACAAGGTGGGGGCCCAGAAGGTCGGCGTGGTCGCCTACACCGTCTCCCAGTCGGCCGACTGCGCCACCGGCTCGATCAACACCTTCCAGAAGTTCGCCCCCCAGACGGGCCAGCAGGTGGTGCTCAAGGACACCAGCCTGCCCTTCGGGTTCACCGACATCAGCGGTGACATCACCCAGCTCAAGAACAGCGGCGCCCAGTTCGTCGGTACCTGCATGGACCCCACCGGCAACACGGTGCTCAGCAAGGGCCTCCAGGAGGCCGGCCTCAACAACCAGGTGAAGCAGTACTGGCCCAACGGCTACGACCAGTCGACGCTCAGCCAGTTCGCCCCCCTGATGGAAGGCGTGTACTTCGAGACCGGCTTCGTCCCCTACCAGTACGGGTTCACCCAGGGCATGGACAACTACCTCAACGCGATGAAGGCAGTCGGTGCCCCCGTGAGCGACGTCACCCTGGCGGGATGGATCAACGCCGACCTCTTCACGACCGCTCTTCGCCAGGTCGGCCCCAACGTGACCCGCCAGAACGTCATCAACACCATCAACAAGATGACCCACTACACGGCGAACGGTATCTCCCCCGGCATCGACTGGACCCAGCAGCACACCAACTCGGGGCCCAACGACTGTGACGCCTTCCTGCAGGTCCAGCAGGGGAAGTTCACCTCGGTCTTCGGGAACGGCAAGAACCCCTTCGTGTGCTTCCAGGCACCGAACGCCACCACGATGAACCCGGTCCCGTTCCCCAACGACCCGACCACCTTCTTCAACTCCACCATGCCGACGCCCAAGACCAGCTGACCTGGCTTGACGCACTTCCTGTCCTTCGCCATACCGGGGATCCCGTACGGCTTCGTCTACGCGCTCGTGGCCGTGGGGCTCGTCCTCACCTACAAGACCTCGGGCGTGTTCAACATGGCCTTCGCCGCCCAGGCCTACGTGTCGGCGGCCATCTACTACGGCGTCGTCTCCCAGCACCACATGTCCAAGTGGGTGGGCTTCGTGCTCGCCGTGGTCATCGCCGGACCGGCGCTTGGCTACTTGTTAGATCGCTTGCTGTTCCGCCATATGCGCACCGCGCCAACGGTGGTGAAGCTCATCACGGGCCTGGGCTTGCTGATCGGCATCCCGTCGATCGTGCAGTTCTTCTGGCCCGGCCAGCACCAGAACCCGCCCAGCTTGTCCCCCAAGCCGAACGCCGTCTACCACTTCGGTAGCTACCACATCGACGGCAACCAGCTGGTCGTCATCGTCGCCGTGCTCGTCGTGATGGCCGCGCTCGGCGTACTGTTCCGGTTCACCGCCCTGGGCCTCAAGATGCGAGCCGTCGTCGAGAGCCCCCGCATGGTCGAGCTGGCGGGCATCAACGCCGACCGGGTCAGCTCCTTCGCCTGGATGCTCTCCGGCTTCCTGGCCGGCCTCGCGGGCGTCCTGCTCGCGCCCTACTACGCCAACATCGATGCGACGAACTTCATCCAGCTGCTGGTCGCCGCCATCGCCGCCGCGGTGTTCGCGGGGTTGGCGAGCCTGCCCCTCGCCCTGGCCGGCGCCCTGTTCCTCGGCATCTTCCAGCAGGTCCTCACCGGCTACCTGCCGCTCAACAGCATCTGGGCCACGGCGCTGCGGCCTTCGTTCCCCTTCATCGTCCTGGTGCTCCTGCTGCTGTTCTGGCCGCTCGTGCGGCGGCGCCGCGAAGCCGGCGACCCACTGGCGGGCGTCGATCCACCTCCCCCCGCCCTGGCCGCCTCCTTGCGCGGCGCGACCCTGGACCGGCTGACCAGGATCATCTTCCCGATCTTCATCGTGGCCTACATGGGGATCACGCTCTTCCTCGTCCCCAGCCACTGGCTGTTCCTGCTCACCCAGGGCATCGTCTACGCCACGATCTTCCTGTCCATCACGGCCCTCACGGGCATGAGTGGCCAGATCTCGCTGTGCCAGGCCAGCTTCGCCGGTCTTGGCGCCTTCACCGCCGGCCAGCTGGCCAGCGAGTTCAACATCAACGTGATCGTCGCCCTGCTCATCGGGGGGGCAGTGGCGGCCGCCGCCGGCGCCCTGGTCGCCATCCCCACTCTCCGCCTCAGGGGTCTCTACCTGGCCCTGGCCACCCTGGCCTTCGCGCTGCTCGCAAGCAATCTGCTGTTCCCCCAGACCTGGCTCGGCAACGGCGACACCGGGGTGGACGTGCCCCGGCCGGCCGGCTTCAGCGGCAACCGCGCGTTCTTCCTGCTGGCCATGGCGGTGTTCGCCATCTGCGCGGTGGTCGTGATCCTCGTGCGCAAAGGCACAGTCGGCAGGTACCTCTCCGCCATGCGAGGCAGCCAGGTGGCAGCCGAGACCATCGGCATCAACCCGGTGCGCGCCAAGATCACCATCTTCGCCCTGTCGGCGGGCATCGCCGGTGTCGGGGGGGCGATGTTCGGGTCCCTCCAGGGGACCACCTCCGGGGGCGACTACAACGTCTTCTTCTCGATCCTGTGGATCGTGCTCGTCCTCACGACCGGCGTTCGCACGGTGGAGGGCGCGGTGAACGCCGGCATCGCCCTCGTTCTGGTGCCGGAGCTGCTGAGCGATCTCGGCGGTACGTCGGCCTTCAGCTTCCTCGGCAACCGGGTCACCGCTCTGGCCTTCTTCCTGTTCGGGATCGGCGCCCTCACCTACGCCAGGCATCCCGAGGGGGCCGTGGAGTTCAACAAGCGTCGCATCCTGCTGCGGGTCGCAGCCTGGCTGGATCGCCGGGCCGGGCGGGAGCCCACGGCCGGCATCGCCGATGCCGCCACCCTGGCCCGAGGCCAGGCGCCGGCCCTCGAGCTGAGCGGCGACGGCCAGGTCCAGGCCGACGGGGCCGCTCCTGCCATTCCCGAACACTTGCCGCACCCGGGCAGGCCCTGACATGGCCCTCCTGCAGGCGAGCGGGATCTCCAAGCGCTTCGGCGGTGTCGTGGCGCTGTCCGAGCTGTCGATCGGCGTCGAGGCCGGCGAGGCGGTGGGCCTGGTCGGCCCGAACGGGGCGGGCAAGACGACGTTGTTCAACTGCCTGCTCGGCATCCTCCGCCCCGACACGGGCACGATCACCTTCGACGGTCACGATCTCAGCCGCATGCCGGTCTACCGGCGGGCGCGCCTCGGCATCGGACGTACCTTCCAGCGCATCGAGCTGTTCACGGAGATGACCGCTCGCGACCATCTGCTGGTGGCCGAGCGGGCCCGTCGGGGCAAGGGGTCCCTCTGGAAGGACCTGCTCAACCGGGGCGACCCCACGACTGACGAGCAGGTCCGGGCGGCCGCCGTGCTCACCCTGCTGGGGATCGACGACGTCGCCGACCTCCCCGTCGAGGCGCTGAGCCTCGGTCACGGGCGACTCGTCGAGCTCGGCAGGGCGCTGATCACCGAGCCCCGTCTGATGCTGCTCGACGAGCCGTCGTCGGGGCTCGATCGCATGGAGTCGCTTGCCCTGGCCGGGGTCCTGAGCCGCGTGCAGCAGGAACGAGGGACCGCCATTCTCCTCGTCGAGCACGATCTGGAGATGGTCCAGCGGTGCGTCACCCGCCTCTGCGTCCTCGAGCTCGGTCAGCTCATCGCCGACGGGCCCACCGGCACTGTGATGGGCGACGCGAAAGTACGTCGCGCCTATCTGGGGGAGGCGGTGTGACCACCATTGGCAACGGCTCAGGCGGGCCTGGCTCGAAGCTGCTCGAGCTCGTCGACGTCTCGTCGGCGTACGGACCCTTCCGGGCCATCTTCGACGTCTCGTTCGCGCTCCCCGAAGGCTCGGCCACGGCGCTCCTCGGGCCCAACGGCGCCGGCAAGTCCACCGTGGCCCGCATCTGCACGGGCTTGGTCCCGGTGACGTCCGGTGAGGTCTGGTTCGCCGGGCGCAAGATCACCGGACTGCCGGCGTGGCGCATCGCCCGGATGGGGATCGCCCACGCGCCGGAGGGTCGCTCGGTGTTCTCGTCACTCACGGTCGAGGAGAACCTGGAACTGACCTTCCGCCAGGCCCTTGGTCGCAGGCACATGCAGGAAGGGATCGATCGCGCCTACGAGGCCTTCCCCCGTCTGGGCGAGCGCCGGCGCCAGAGCGCAGGAACGCTCTCGGGCGGCGAGCAGCGGATTCTCTCGCTGGCCAAGGTGCTGGCCAACCCGCCGCAGCTGCTCGTGGTCGACGAGCTGTCGCTCGGACTGGCCCCCATCGTGCTGGACGACGTGTTCCGCATCCTGGGCGACATCCGTCGAGCGGGAACGACACTGCTCATCGTCGAGCAACACGTGGGTAGGGCCCTGCAGGTGTCCGACCACGCCGTGCTCCTCAACCAGGGCCGGGTCGTGCACTCCGGACGCGTCGACGAGCTCGGCGACGCCATCGATCAGCTGCTGCCAGGAACCCCAGCCCGCTGAGCTACCGGTCTAGGCGGGGCACTGCGTTCCCTCGAGACCGATCAGGGCGCAGAACGTGTTCTGGGAAACGAGCCACTTGCCGTTCAGGTTCACCGCGTAGCCGGTCTGGCCGGCCAGCAGGGGGGCGCCAGTCTGCCTGTTGATCAGGTCGTAGCTGACCTTGGCGCACGGCGACGGAACGGCCGCCTGCTGACACTGGCTGGCCGGCAGCACGGCGACACTGGTGACCTTGGTCGAGGTCATGGCCGCGAGCGGCGTGGCGTAAGCCTTGTTGTAGACCGCTGTCAGCTTGCCGTTGTTCTGGAGCAGCAACAGCTTGGCCTTGCTGTCGGGGTTGCCGCCGTCGAAGAAGCCTGTCCAGCTCGTGGTGATCGCTGCCGTCGCCTGCGCAGGGTTCTGTGTTGTTGTCGTGGAGCTGCTGGAGCTGCTCCCGCTGCTGCAGGCAGCCAGCGTCACGGCGATCCCTGCCGCGACCGCACCTACCGACAGGGGCCTCAACGTCCGCATCTGGTGCCTTCCCTTCCGACCGACCAACCAGTGAAGAGTACACCTGACACCGGTGTCAGCGAGGGACCGCTCACCGAGCTACCATCCGCCCTGGTGGCGACCCTCCTGCCCGACCCCGAACCCCGGCCCCGCCCGTACACGATCATCTCGGTCGACGATCACCTGATCGAGCCGCCCGACCTGTTCGAGGGGCGCATGCCGGTGGCGCTGTCGGAGGAGGCGCCGCGGGTGGTCGAGACCGACGACGGGGCCGAGATGTGGCGGTACGAGGGCAGCCACTATCCCAACGTCGGCCTCAACGCCGTCGTGGGACGACCCCAGGACGAGTGGAGCATGGAGCCGGCCCGCTTCGATGAGATGCGCCGAGGGTGCTGGGACATCCACGAGCGGATACGGGACATGGACATCGGTGGCATCCAGGCCTCGCTCAACTTCCCCTCGCTGCTCGCCGGGTTCGCCGGCACCGTGTTCTCCCGCAGCAAGGACCAGGAGCTCGGAATGGCGTGCGT
This sequence comes from Acidimicrobiales bacterium, assembly GCA_036491125.1. NCBI lineage: Bacteria > Bacillati > Actinomycetota > Acidimicrobiia > Acidimicrobiales > Acidimicrobiales bacterium. The sequence continues at coordinate 40,008 of DASXCO010000170.1, forward strand.
CCGGGCCTGGAACGACTGGCACCACGAGGTGTGGGCGGGGACCTTTCCAGAGCGCATCATCCCCCTGCAGATCCCGTGGCTGTGCGATCCCGCGGTGGCCGCCGAGGAGATCCGCGCCAACGCGGAGCGCGGCTTCAAGGCCGTGAGCTTTACCGAGAACCCAGCGAACGTGGGCCTTCCCTCCGTGCACACCGATCACTGGGACCCGTTCCTCCGGGCGTGCGAGGAGACCGGGACCGTCGTGTGTCTGCACACGGGATCGTCGGCGTGGACCGCGGCGACCTCGCCGGGCGCACCGCTCGAGCTGCTCACGACGCTGTTTCCGGCCAACGCCCTGGCCAGCGCGGCCGACTGGGTCTGGGCCCGGATCCCGCTGCGCTTCCCGAGGATCAAGATCGCCATGGCCGAGGGCGGCATCGGCTGGGTACCGATGCTGCTGGACCGCCTCGACTACGTGGTGCACCACTCGGCTCAGCAGGGCGGCGTGTGGGACGGGAAGCTGCTGCCATCCGAGGCGCTCCGGCGCAACTTCTGGTTCTGCACCATCGACGACCCGTCGACCATGGAGCTGCGCGACCGCATCGGGATCGATCACATCATGCTCGAGAGCGACTACCCGCACGCCGACTCGACCTGGCCCGACACCCAGCTCGTGGCCGAGCAGCGCCTCCGCGACCTGTCCGAGGTCGAGGTCCGCAAGCTCACCTTCGAGAACGCGTCGCGACTGTTCCGCCATCCGGTGGCGGCTGCGGGCGCCTAGGACCCGTCGTCGCTGGCGGGATAGCCGATCCAGCCGATGTTGTAGCAAGTGTTGAGCGGCGCCCTCGTGACATATCCGTTGGCCGAGTCCTGCCACTGGACGACAGTGAAGCACTGCTGGTGGGGCGCGTTGAAGTTGTAGGGGTGATAGTCCAGCGGCGCCCACAGCCCGTGGTTCGTGTAGTTGTTCAGGCCGTTCATCCACCCCTCGAAGCCGGCCCGGGTGGGAGCACCGCCCATGGCGGCGAGGGCGTCGCCGAACATCTGCCCGGTGGCGTAACCGTCGAGGCTCCACTCGTGCAAGGGGCAGCCCTTGCAGTAGGTGTCGAGGTCGTGGCGGAACTGTGCCACCGACGGGTTGGCCATGTTGTTGTACGAGTCCTCGGTGCCGGCGACGAACACGGAGTTGCGACACGGGGCGCTCCAGCTCCCGACCTCCTGACCCCACACCTCGATGGTCGACACCTTGGCCTTGGGGTGGAACTGGTTGCGGTCGAAGGCCTGGCACAGCTTGGAGTTGGCGTTGGTATCCAGGGCGTCCCAGACGCCGTCGACGCCCTTGGCCTTCATGTTCACGGCGTCGGTGTCGAACGTGGGAGCAGCGGGGTTGGCGCCGGCGTTCGAGCCCCCGCAGTCGTAGGTGTTGTTGATGCCCGACGCCTGGGCCTGCTTCTCCTCGGCGATGCCCTGCTGCTGGGACACGGCGATGCTGTAGAAGCAGAAGGCGCCGTTGCTGATCCCCATGTTCTGGTGGAACCACTGGAACTGCCACGGCTGCTGCTCGAGCGTCCCGTTGTTGCCCACCTGTTTGCCGTTGCGGGCATAGCCGCCGCCCCCCAGGTAGGAGAACATGTTCGGGTACTTGTAGTAGCCGTTGTTGAGCGGGAAGCCGAGGTCGGGGACGTTGTGGCTGTTCTCGTAGCTGGCTGACCGCGCGCTGGCATCACTGTTGTTGCCGATGAGAGCGAACACATGGTCCTGCTCGACCAGCTTGGTGGTGCAGGCGAGGTTCTGCGAGCCGTCTTCGGCGTCGTCGCAGGTGTCCAGGTTGATCTTGCGCCCGTTGATACCGCCCTTTGCGTTGGTGGCCTGGACCCAGGCCTTGAGCCCGTTGAGGCTGACGCCGAAGGCCTCCGGGCCGAACGAGCCGCCCGTCGCGGTGACGTTGCCGATCGTGATGCTGTTGGGCGTCACTCCGACGTCGCTGGCCGTGTTGCCGGGCGCGCCCGCACCGCCACCCCCGCCAGCGCCGCCGCCGGCCGCCGCACCCGCTCCGCCCGTCCCCCCGCCGGTCGACGCACCGGGGCCACCCTGGGTCCCGGCGGTGCCGGCGGAGCCGTTGGCGGCCGTGGTCCCCTGATCGCCCGCCGAGAGGTCTCCCGAGGTGCCCGAGCCCCGTTGTGCCTGGAGGAAGGCGGCGTTGGGCAACCGGGTGCCACATGCAGAGAGCATCAGCGCCACGACGGTCGCTCCGATCGCCCCAAGTCTCGAACGACGCATCCCCCAACTCCCGTCAAACGGTAGAAACCGACAAAGTGTACTAACCTGACATGAGCGTCGGGAAACTCCAGAGTGTCATAAAGCGGACGAGTCGGACATGCCAGGGCAAAGGATTCGGCAGCGGGGTCGTCGAATCCTGGCCAGTGGGGGCTCCTTGCCGGGGAGAGTAAACCGTGAGCCAGACGAGAGCGCTGAGGTGGGTGCGTCGCTCCTGCCTCGGGGGGGCGGCTCTGTTCGGCATGGTCGCCCTCGTCGGCCCCACGGTCGCCGGCGCTGACAGCGTGTCGGGCTCTGCTCGCCCGGATGTGTTCTCCGGTGTGGCCGCAGCCACCGCCATCCACCAGGAGGCCAACGGCCAGTTCGGGATCGGCCCGACGTCGCAGCCGTTCTACGGCAGCTTCCCTGACGGCCTGAGCCAGTTCTCCGCCAGCGGGACCCTCGTCCGCGGCTCCACCTACTGGCCGGGCGCCACGGTCAACGGGCTCGGCGGCCTGCTCTGCGTGGCCGGCTTCACTCCGGGGTGTGGACTCCCGCCTTTTCCCTTGAGCGCCCAGACCAGCGGCTCACCTCCCGACGCCCACACGGCCGCCTCCCAGAACCTCGGAGGCGGCGGCGCGCCGGTCAGTCTCACGGCGCTCAGCGCTGCCGCCCACGCCGACCCGAACATGGTTTCGACCGACGCCGTCGACGGCGGGTACACGCTCGGTACCGGAGGCGGGGGGGCGTCCTCGGCCCAAGCGGGCCAGGCCCTGGCCGCCGCGAGCCTCGCCTTCCGCCGCCAGGTGGCGGGCATCACCGGCAGTCCTCAGGCGGCCGCCTCGGTCAAGCCCGGTGCGACCGACGGCGCTGTCGCGCAGGTCGCATCGTCGGAGTCCCACACCAAGCAGTCCTTCGCCGCGAGCGATCCTTCCACCTTGGTCGTGCACGCCGAGAGCCGTCTCTCGGACGTTGATCTGCTCGGGGGCATGATCCACGTCGACTCGATCCTCACCACGTCCGACTACCAGGCCAACGACCACGGCACCGACAAGCACGTCGACCACGTCACCCTGCACGGTGTGACCGCCGGAGGTCAGCCCGCCACGATCGATCAGAACGGGATCACGGTCGGGAGCACCACGCAGGGCGGCCCCATCCTCGACGCCATCAACAGCGCCCTCCAGACGGCCCTCCAGGCGTCCGGGTCCCAGGTCCACCTCCTCGGCAACACCACCAATCCGCCCCAGCCCATCGGCGGGACCGGATGCGGCAAGGGTGAGGCGGACGGCCTGTCGCTCCACCTCCAGGCCGACGCGTCGCAGGTGCCCATGGGTGACGTGTATTTCACCGACCTCACCCTGGGCAGTGCGTGCACGGCGGCGACGACCAGCAGCCAGCTCGCCTCCGACCTCGGCGGTGTCGGCGCGACCGACCTGAGCGGCGGCTCGTCAGCGGGGACGACCGGATCGGCCGACCAGGGCGCAGCTCTCGCCAGCAGCTCCGGCGTGCCTGGGACCCCCGGCACCCCCGCATCGGCCGGCTCGCTCGCCGCCTCCTCGCCCGGCCGCGGCGGAGCGCACGCCACGCGCCGGGGCGGCTCCGGCTTTCTCGGCGAGATCATCGACCAGGCGCTCGTGGCCCATCGCCTCGACACCGTCTATCTGGCGTTCACGCTGGCGTTCGCCGGCCTCTTCCTCGGTTCGCGCCTGCTGCTACCCGCCCGGCTGCCTCGCGGCCGCTGATGTCCGAGCTCTGGAGTACCAATGGCCAGTGAGCACACCGAGATCGTCGACCGGCCCGGACGTACGGCCCTGGAGGCCAACCCGAGCGCCGAGGCCGTCGGCGACGGCAGGCGCCCGGCGGCCCTCCCCGAGGACCTGATCGATCCGGCGCAGTTCTGGAGATGGGTCGTCCGATCGCTCGGCAAGACGAGCCGGCCCGTGGTGGGTTGGGTGCTCACCGGTGTCGGGCTCCTCGCCATCTTCCTGGGTTGGTTCGGCATCTCGGGCCAGGCCCTGGTGGCCAAGCAGCTCCCGTTCCTGATCTCGGGCGGGATCGGCGGCATCGCCCTGGTCGCCATCGGTGCCGTCATCCTGGGGACCGAGGACCTGCGCAACGACTCGGGTCGACTCGACCGACTCGAGAAGCAGATCGCCCAGCTGCACGCCGTCCTGCTCGCGCGCGCCGACGCACCCGACGTCAGCCTGGGCGAGCGAGACTCGCCTCGCCAACCCAACGGCAAGCACGAGCGTGATCTCCACGGCACCGATGGCAACCCCGAGGAGCTGGTCGCTCTGCCCGGAGCGACCACGTTCCACCGCCCCGAGTGCGCCATGGTCGACGGCAAGACCCAGGCGGAGCCGCTCACCGCCGACGTCGCCCTGAGCGAGGGCCTCAAGCCGTGCCGGCTGTGCGATCCGGTTCCTTCCGCTACGTGATGGAGCCCAGGTGATCCTGGCGGCGGTGAGCCAGGGGTCGAGCGGGGTCACCTTCTGGCTCCAGGTCGTCATCGCAGGCATCGCCACCGGTTGCATCTACTCGCTCGCCGGCATGGGCGTGGTCCTCACCTACAAGGCCACCGGGGTGTTCAACTTCGCCCACGGGGCGGTGGCCATGATCGTGGCCTACTGCCTGTGGCAGCTGGCCAGCGGATGGCACGTGCCCCTGATTCCGGCGGCCCTCATCGCCCTCCTGGTGGTGGGACCGGGCATCGGCCTGATCCTCGAGCGCGTCGTGTTCCGCCCCCTCGAGCGGCGCGGGGCGGGCCAGACCGAGAAGCTGGTCGCCACGCTGGGCATCTTCCTGTTCCTGCTCGGTCTGGCCTACGCGGTATGGACGGGCACGGTGCGCCAGGCCCCCGCTCTGGTCAGCTCGCGCTCCATCGACCTGGGCGCCGGGCTGTACATCGGGACCGATCAGCTCACCGTCGTGGTGCTCGTCGGGGTGATCAGCGGGGCCCTGTGGCTACTGTTCCGCTTCACCCGCATCGGCATGGAGATCCGGGCCGTCGTCGACCGGCGGGAGCTGGCGGAGCTCTCGAGCATCCCCGCCAATAGGGTCGCCGGCCTCTCGTGGGCGCTCGGCTGCGGGCTGGCGGGACTGACCGGGGTGCTGCTGGCCCCGCAGTTCGGGCTCGATCCCTTCCACCTCACGCTCCTGGTCATCGAGACCTTCTCCATTGCCGTGGTCGCCCGTCTGGTGAGCCTGCCCATCGCCGCCGGCGCCGGGGTGCTGCTGCTCGGTGTCCTCAACAGCCTGCTCACCGAGCTCCACCTCGTCACCCTGCCCGTGGTCGGAGTGAAACTGCCTTCAGGGGTGAGCACCGGCTTCGATCAGCTGAAGCCCAACTTGTCGGTCGTCATCCTCTTCGTCGCCCTGTTGGTGCTGCGCAAGCTCGACGAGGTGGGGGGCGCCGGCGGCGGGCCCGGGCTGTTGCTCCAGCAGGTCGGGCGCCTCCGGCGCTCGGCCCGGACCGGGGTCAGCACCCCGCGTGTCGTGCTGCTCGTGGCCGCGGCGTTGATCGCCGTCGTCGCCCCGCTGCCACTCGGCACGATCAGGCTGGGGGACGCCCAGGAGGTGCTGGCCCTCATCGTGGTGTTCACCTCGATCGTCTGCATCACCGGCTTCTGCGGCTACATCACACTCGGTCAGGCCGCCTTCGCCGGCATCGGCGCCTACGTCGCCGCCCGCGTCGCCAACGCCCTCGGTCTCCCGGTGATACTGGCCATGCTGGTAGGCGCCCTCGCCGCGCTCGTCCTCGGTCTGATCGCCGGTTACCCGGCTCTCAAGCGTCGAGGACTGTTCCTCGGTCTCACCACGCTCGCCATCGGTCTGCTCGCCTACCAGTTCGTGTTCTCGAGCAACGTCTTCGCCGGAGGGTCGGGCGGGCTGACGGCCCACCGTCCGAGCGTGCTCGGGCTGTCGTTCGCGGGCGACCGGGCGTTCTACTGGTTCGAGCTCTTCTGGGTGGTCCTGATGCTCGTGCTGGCCCGCAACCTGCGCAGCGGGCGGCTCGGTCGCATCCTCGCCGCCATGCGCGACTCGGAGACCGCAGCGCGCTCCGTCGGCATCGACCTGCGGAGGTACAAGCTCTTCATCTTCGCCGTCAGCGCCTTCATCGCCGGTATCGGCGGCACCCTGCTGGCCCAGCAGGCCCAGGTCTTCACCCCCTTCGCCTTCGACCCGTTCACCAGCCTCACGTGGTTCCTCGTCGTGGTTGTGGCGGGCGTGGGCAGCCTCGGGGGGGCGGTCGTAGGCGCCGTGCTGTTCGTGATGCTCAACACCTTCGTGCACCAGTCGGGCTTCTCCGACCTCATCTTCGCCATCCTGGCCCTGTTCATCGGCTACCTTCCCGGTGGATCCCTCGCCGGCATGGTCATGCAGCTCGCCGCACGGGTGCGCGAGCCGCGCCGCGTGATGGCGGCCTTCGCCAGGGCGGCGGCGACGGGCGCCCTGGCGCCGCAGTCGCCCGCGCCGGTCGGTGCGACGGGCAACGGGGCCCGACGTCCCTTGTCGCTCGGATCGGTCACGGCCAACGGCTCGGGGGGCGACGAGGCCCTGGTTGCCTCGCCGTTCGCCGAGCGGGTGCTGCGGGACGAAGCCGGGTGAGCCTTCTCGAGGCGAGCGATCTCGTCAAGCGCTTCGGCGGTCTCCTCGCCGTCGATCACGTGAGCCTCGCCGTGCCCGAGGCGGCGATCACGTCCCTGATCGGTCCGAACGGCGCCGGCAAGACCACGGTCTTCAACTGCCTCACCGGCCTCCTCGAGCCCGACCAGGGGTCGGTGCGACTGGCCGGCGGGGACATCACCCGCATGGAGACCCACCTGCGGGCGCGCCTCGGTCTGGGTCGGACCTTCCAGCGCCTCGAGATCTTCACGGGCATGACGGTGTTCGAGAACCTCCAGGTGGCGGCGGAGGCGGCTCGCCCGGGCCGGACCTTCCGCGGCGTCCTCCGGCTGCGACATCCGGACGAGCCCGCCGTCGTGGCCCGGGTGGAGGATGTCCTCGACCAGGTCGGGCTGGGCTCGTTTCGCGACGTCATGGCCGGGGACCTGCCAACAGGTGCGCTCAGGATGGTGGAGCTCGGTCGGGCGCTCTGCACCGATCCCACCGTCCTGTTGCTCGACGAGCCCGGCAGCGGTCTCGACTCGGCCGAGACCGACCACCTCCAGGCCGTGTTGGGCGACATCGCCCGCCGCGGCGTGGGCATCCTGCTCATCGAGCACGACGTGGACCTCGTCATGGCCGTGTCCGAGACGATCTATGTCGTCGACTTCGGCCGGGTCATCGCCGTCGGCAGTCCCGGGGAGATCGCCAGGAACGACGCCGTCCGCGCCGCGTACCTCGGAGCCGAGACCGACGGCGACCTGTCCGGGGGGGCCAGCCTGGGGGGCCGGCCCGAGGAGAGAGAGGAGGGCGTTCGTGCCGACTCAGCTCGAGGTTGACCACGTGACCACGGGCTACGGCAAGGTGGAGGTCCTCCACGACGTCAGCGTGTCGGTGCCGCCGGGCTCGGTGGTCGCCCTTCTCGGGCCCAACGGCGCCGGCAAGACGACGACCCTCCGGGCCATATCGGGCACCCTCCCGGTATGGCGCGGGCGCATCCGCCTCGACGGACGCACGATCAGCGGCCGCTCCGCCTACGAGATCGCTGTCCGCGGGCTGACCCTGATCCCCGAAGGGCGAGGCATCTTTCCGGGCCTCGACGTAGGCGACAACATCGCCATCGGCGCCAACGCGGCCCGCGGGCTACGCGGCGACGAGCGGTCTCGCAACATCGAGCGGGTGCTCGAGCTGTTTCCCCGGCTGCGGGAGCGGATGGACCAGCGGGCGGGGACGCTGTCGGGAGGCGAGCAGCAGATGCTGTCGCTGTCGCGCGCCTTCCTGGCCTCGCCGCGGGTCCTCATGATGGACGAGATCTCGATGGGCCTGGCGCCCACGATCGTCGAACAGCTCTTCGACAGCGTCGCCACCCTCAAGGCCGAGGGTCTCACGATCGTCCTCGTCGAGCAGTACCTCACCTACGCGCTGCGTTTCGCCGACGTTTGCTATGTGATGGCCAAGGGAAGCGTCGCCTTCGTGGGCGAGCCGGCCGAACTGAGGGGAAGTAACGCCCTCACGAGCTCCTATCTCGGGGTGGGCTGAGCCGGTGGCCGGGGCCGTCGGGGCAAGTGACGCGACCGAGCTCGCCGAGTCACCCGTCGCGAGCACGACGACGCTTGCGGTCGCCAAGCGCTACGGATGGTTCCCGATCTTCGCCCTGGCCACGACCCTCGCCATCCAGAACGGCGAGACGTCATCCTTGTCGCAGGCCATTCCCGGGATCGAGCACACCTTCGGGGTCTCGGACGCGGCCGTGGGGTTCATCCCCTTCGCCATGGCCGGGGTCGGCATCCTCGGTGCGGTCCCCATGGGCATCCTGGCCGACCGGCTCCGCCGGACGCGCCTGCTGGCCGCGGCCACCGCTCTGTGGACGGGGTGCATGGCCTTCAACGGGGCCGCCGCCTCTTACGTGATGGTGTTCGCCGCTCGGCTCGGTGTCGGCGGGCTGGAGGCGACGAGCCCGGCCGCGACCTCGCTCATCGGCGACCAGTACCGGGTCCAGGACCGGGGCCGCATGATGGGCTTCTACCAGGCTGGCTCGCTCGGCGGCTCGCTCATCGGCTTCGTCGGCGGCGGCGTCGCGGTCGCCGTCGGGGGGTGGCGGTGGGCCTTCTGGATGTGGGTGCCCGCCGGCCTGCTCGTGTGCTGGCTCATGCTCCGCTCCCCCGAGCCGGCGCGGGGTCACCAGGACGCCCAGTTCCTCGACGAGGTGGACGGAGCCAACCCCACGGCCGCCCTCATGACCACCCAGCTCGACGTCCCGCACCGGGTCGGCACCCTCGACTACGAGCGGGCCAGCGTCGGCCAGGTGGCGCGGGAGTTCCTCCACATCCGCACCATGTGGCTGGGCATCCTCTCGCTCACCGTCTCCGGGTTGCTGCTCAACGGCCTCAGCTTCTGGGCCGTGCCGTACTTCCGGCGGATCCATCACATGGGGCCGGCCCAGGCGGGTCTCGTCACCAGCGTGCTCGGCGTCAGTGCCATCGTGGGGATCCTCGGTGGCGGGTTCCTGGCCGATCGCCTCATGCGCCGGGGTGTCATCTGCGCCCGGGTGTACGTCGTGGCCTTCGCCTCGATCGCCGCCAGCGCCCTGCTCGCCCCCGCGTTCGCCAGTACCTACCTGCCGGTGACCGTGCCCCTCTTCGCTCTCGGCGGCGTGGCAGTCACGCTCCCCGTCGCCCCCGCCGAGGCCATGCTCACCGATGTCGTGGTGGCCCGATTGCGGGGACGGGCAGCCAGCGTGCGGTCGGCTGTGCGCTCGTTGTCGACGGGCGGCCCGGTCGTGATCGGGTTCGTGTCGACGCTCATCGGCCTCCGACTGGCGCTCGTGGCACTCACGCCCATCTACGCCATCGGAGGGGTCCTGGTGCTGCTCGCCCTGCGCACGTACCCGCGCGACCTCGCCTTCGTGCTGGCCGAGTCCCGTCGCCAGCCGATCTGACGGCACCGGCCGCTTTCTGACAGCTGCGTCATACTCTTGCCAAGATGGCGACCGTGAGCTCCGATCCCCGCCCGCGCGCCCTGGTCACCGCCCCCTTTCGGGGAGAGGGCCTCGATCGGCTCCGCACCGTCGCCGACGTGGTGCTGGACCCGTGGATCGACCACGAGCCGCTGCGCATCTACTCCGCCGAGCAGCTGGCCCAGCGGGCCGACGGCGAGGGAGCTTCGATCATCGTCTGCGAGGCCGACCGCTGCGCCGGCCCGGTGTTCGATCTGCCGCTGGCAGCCATCGGTTCGACGCGCGGCGACCCCACCAACGTCGACGTGGCCGGCGCTACCTCGGCCGGCATACCGGTGCTGAGGGCACCGGGCCGCAACGCCGACGCCGTCGCCGAGCTCGCCGTCGCCCTGCTGCTCGCCGCCGGTCGACGGGTGCTTCCTGCCGACCGGGATGTCCGCACGGGCCAGATCTTCAGAGACGGCACCATCCCGTACCAGCGGTACCGGGCCTGGGAGCTCAACGGCCGCACGGCGGGACTCGTCGGCCTCGGCGCGGTCGGCCGGGCCCTGCGCTGGCGCCTCGAGGGCCTGGGAATGCGCGTACTGGCCTACGACCCGTACGCCGAGGACGCCACGAGCTCGCTCGACGAGCTGCTCGAGCGCTCCGACGTGGTCTCGATGCACGCCGTCGTGACCCCGGAGACGACCGGTCTCGTCGGCGCCGAGCAGCTGGCCCGGATGAAGGACGGGGTCATCTTCCTCAACACGGCCCGGGCGGCCCTCCACGACACCGAGGCCCTCGTGGCGGCCCTGCGCTCGGGAAAGGTGGCGGCGGCCGGATTGGACCACTTCGAGGGCGAGATGCTGGCCGTCGACCACCCCCTGGCGTCCATGGACAACGTCGTCCTCACCCCGCACATCGGCGGGGCGACCTACGACACCGAGACCAACCACTCCCGCCTCATCGCGGAGGACCTCGCTCGCCTCCTGGCCGGCGAGCCACCGCTCCACGTCGTCAACCCGGAGGTCCTCAAGTGAAGCAACTCGTCCTCGACACGGCCAAGGAGATGTACCGCAAGGGCCTCGTGGAAGGCACGTCCGGCAACGTCTCGGCCCGCATGCCCGACGGGTCCGTCTGCGTCACCCCGTCGTCAGTGCCCTACGAATCGATGGTCCTCGAGGACCTCGTCGTGGTCGACCTCGACGCCAACGTGGTCGAAGGCCACCGCTCGCCGACGTCGGAGAAGGACCTCCACCTGGCGTGCTACCGGGCCTTCGAGGAGGTCGGAGGCGTGATCCACTCCCACCCCGTCCACGGCTCGATGTTCGCCTGCGCCCGCCAGCCCGTCCCCGCGGCGATCGAGGAGTTCGTGGTGTTCGTGGGCGGCGACGTCCCGGTCTGCGACTACACGCTCACCGGCACGGCCGACCTGGGAAAAGAGGCCGTTCGCAACCTGGAGCAGACCAGCGCCGCCCTGCTCGCCAGCCACGGCATGATCACCATCGGGCCGACCCCTACCGAGGCCCTCCACGTAGCCCTGGTTGTCGAGCGCGCCGCCCAGATCGTGCACGGCGCCCGCGTCCTCGGCGGTGAGCATCCGCTACCGGAGAAGACGAACAAGAACTTCCGCGGCGTCTACGAGTACCTGCGCAAGAACCCGATGCCGTGATGGCTCCCCTTCCCGCCACCATGCCCGTCGCCGTGTTCGGCCGGCGGGAGATCACCGTCGAGGACCGGCCGGTGCCCGCCCTGGAGCCGCACGACGTGCTGGTCGAGGTGGGCCATTGCGGCGTCTGCGGGAGCGACCTGCATTTCGTCATCGACGGGTGGGGGCGCCCGGGCTCGATCGGAGGCCACGAGTGGTCCGGGGTCATCGCCGCCGTCGGCAGCGAGGTGAGCCGGTGGTCGGTCGGCGACCGCGTGGTCGGAGGTGTCCACTCCTGCGGCGAGTGCCGCTACTGCCAGGCCGGCCGGCCGACCTTGTGCACCGGACGGGGACGGGTGGGGAGCGGCGAATGGCAGGGCGCCTTCGCTGGCTACGTGCGCGAGCACGAAGAGGCCCTCAACCGCGTCCCCGATGGCTTGTCGGCCCGCGTCGCCGCCCTGGCCGAGCCGCTCGCCGTGGCCCTGCACGGGATCACACTCAGTGGCGCCCGACCCGGCCAGCGTGTGCTCGTCACTGGCGCCGGGCCGATCGGGAGCCTTGTCACCGCAGCCCTTCTCGCCCGCGGCGTCACCGACGTCACGGTCAGCGAGCCCGGCGAGCGACGCCGCCAGCTGGCCACCGCCCTCGGAGCGGCCACGGTGACCCCCGATCAGCTGGTCGCTCCGGACTGGCCCTCATCGGTGGTCGAGGAGCCGTTCGACGCCGTCCTGGAATGCTCGGGCCGGGCCAGCGCCATGGAGGCGGCCCTGGGCCAGTTGGTCGCAGCCGGCACCCTGGTCCTCGTCGGAGCGGGCATCGACCCGCCCCGCTTCGACCCGAACCGGATCATTCTCAACGAGCTGATCGTCACCGGCGCCTTCTGCTACGACGCTGACGGGTTCACCGACGCCCTCGACCTCCTCGCCGGCGGCCGGTTGGCCACCGACCTGCTCATCGAGGACAACGACATCGCGCTCAGCGGTCTGCTCGACGCAATGGAGGGCCTGGCCGCGGGCGACATCGCCGGCAAGGTCATGGTCGCCGGTCCGATGGGCCGGCACGACGATCCCTGACTCGAGGGAGAGAGATGACAGATACCGACACGTCCACTGGACCGCCGTCACCGCGGCGCCAACCGCGCTTCAACCACGTTGCCATGAGCATGCCGGCCGACGCGCTCGACGAGACCGGGCGAAAGGAGATCGTCGAGTTCTATCGGGAGGTCTTCGGTTGGGAGGAGCTGCCCACCCTGACCGAGGATCGCCACCGGCTGGTGCTCCAGGCGTACACCTATGAGCAGTTCGTGTTCCTCATCGCCGACGAACCACCCATGACCTGTCCGGGACTCGACCACTTCGGCATGTCGGTGGGCACCGGTAGGGAGCTGGACGAGATCCTGGCCCGGAGCAAGGCGTTCGCCGCTCGCGACGAACGGGTCGAGATCATCGACCGGAAGGTCGATGACTACGGCATGCTCAAGCTCCATAGCTTCTACGTGCGCTACCTGCTCCCCCTCATGATCGAGGTCCAGCACTTCGAGTGGACGGAGGGCCACGCTCCGGCTGCGGCCGACTGACGTCTCACCCCGCCCGGATCCCCCGACCGGGGTACGAGTTGCCTGCCCGGTCATGCTCTACCCTCATTGACCGTGGGGGTGCGGACGAGATCGGTTTGGACACGGCTGTCGAGGCCGAGGCGGCTCACGCGGCTCGGCACCGGCGCCGCGGTGGCGTTGAGTCTGCTGGGCCTGGGCAGCCTTGTCGTGCCGTCGCTCGACGCCGACACCGTCCCTGCGGGCGCCACCGTGAGCAGCCAGCCGGGGCAGCCGATCCAGGGGTTCGGCGCGTCCGGGGCCTGGTGGCCGAACGACCTCCAGCACTTCAGCCCGGCCGGCCAGCAACAGGTCGCCAGTCTCCTGTTCGATCCCTCGGGGCTCGGGCTCAGCCAGTACCGGTACAACATCGGCGGTGGCGGCGTCGGCGTGACGACTCCGGAGAAGAAGGCGCCGACGTTCTTCGCCGGCCCCGGCAGCTACAACTGGTCGGCCGATCCGGGTGGCGTCGGCTTCCTGCTACTGGCGGCCCAGCACGGTGTGCGCACGCTCGTGGGCTTCGTCAACAGTGCGCCCGCGGCGTGGACCACGGACGACAAGAGCTGTGGAGGTGCCCTCGTGCCGGGCTCCGAGGCCGCCTACGCCAACTACCTGAGCACGGTCGTGGCCCATCTCCACGACGTCGATCACGTCACCCTGTCCTACGTCAGCCCCATGAACGAGCCCGACGCGTCACAGTCGACCTGCCGGCAGGAGGGCATGAGGGTGCCGGTCGCCCAGCGCGCCCCGCTGGTGAAGGCTCTGGCCAGCGCGCTCGCCAAGCGGGCGCCCTACGCCCACGTGATCGCCGACGAGTCGAGCCTGGTGGCGGCCCAGCTGTTGCCCGAGGCGCCCCGTTGGCTCTCGGTTCCCGGCGCCGCGTCGTCGGTGGCAGCCATCGCCCACCACACCTACGACTATCCACCCCCGGCCGTCCTCCAGCAGGTTGCCCAGCTGGGCCAGCAATTCCATAAGCCCCTCTGGGCGAGCGAGATCTGTTGTCACAACAACCGTGGATTCGGGTACCAGTTCGACCCGACGATGACCAGCGGCATGTGGCTGGCCAACACCATATGGGCCGATCTCACCCAGGCCCACGACTCCGCCTTCGACTGGTGGACGGCGCTCTCGCCGAGGCTCGGGTGCAATCCCGTCGCCGACCCCGCCTGCGCGACCAGGGTCAACCCGCTGGGTCGGAACGACGGCCTTCTCTACTACGACCCGGCCGCCACCGTCGACCACAACGAGACGATCTACACGACGAAGCGGTACTGGGCGCTGGGCAACTTCAGCCGCTACGTCCGTCCGGGGGCCGTGCTCCACGAGGTCACCGGCGCCCCTCCGGGCACCCGGGCCGCGGCGTTCAGCTCCAAGAGCGGGTGGTCGATCGTCGTCATCGACGACTCGCCAGCGGGCACCCCGCCGACCCCCTTCACGCTGCACATCCCGACGGGCGGGCACGCCCTGGCGCCGGTCACCGCCGCGCAGACCAGTGAGACGCTCAACCTGGCCCCGGTCCCGTTGCCGCGTTACCGGAGCGGGACGATGACCGCCTCGATCGCACCGCATAGCGTCACGACCTATGTGTTCTCCAGCTCACCTTCGCGTAGCCACGTGACCACCGCCGCCCTGCGGCAGCCAGGACGGGGCCCCAGCGAGTCCAGCGGGCGAGGCAGCCTGGTCCAGACCCGGAGGACGGCGCGAGCCTGACCGGGATGAGCACGCCCGCCGAACACGTCCTGGTGACCGGCGGCGCCGGCTTCATCGGCACAGCCATGGCCGGCGCCCTGCTGGAGCGCGGTGCAGAGGTGACCGTCGCCGACACCAGGCCCTTCACCGATCCCCGCGCCCACTCCGTCCTCGGCGACCTTCGTCGGCCCGAGATCCTCGATCGGGCGATGGCCCGACCCGTGACGACGATCATCCACTTGGCGGCCGAGACATCCGTGCTGGCGTCCATGTCGCGCCCCGTCGAGGTCTACGACACCAACGTGGCCCTCACTCTCTCGCTCCTCGAGCGATGCCGCGCCCAAGGCGTCGGCCGCTTCGTGCTCGCCTCGACCAACGCCGTGGTCGGCGACGTCGGAAACGCCGTCATCGACGAGGAGTCGCCGCTGCGGCCACTGACCCCCTACGGCGCCACCAAGGCGGCGGCCGAGATGCTCCTGTCGGCCTACTCAGCGTCCTACGGCCTCGTCGCGTCCGCCGTGCGCCTCACCAACGTCTACGGCCCGGGGATGCAGCAGAAGGACAGCCTCGTCGCCCGCCTGATGAGAGCCTGCCTGGACCAGGGATCGGTGAGCATCTACGGCGACGGCGACCAGGTGCGCGACTACCTCTACGTCGACGACGCCGTGCAGGCCCTCCTCCTCCCCCTCGAGGCCGGCGTGGTCGGGCCCCTCACCATTGGCTCGGGCACCTCGATCTCGGTCAACGAGCTGCACGACGTCCTGCGGACGATCACCGGTGTCAACCTGCCGCTCCCGCACGTGGCCCCCCGCCCCGGCGAGATGCGCGGGGTGAGGGTGAGGATCGACCGAGCCCGCCAGCTCGGTTTCGAGCCCCGCGCCAGCCTGCGCCGAGGGCTCGCGGCCACGTGGGACGCCTTCGCTGACCGCGGCCAGCCCGGCGGGGCGGATGGCGACGACTGTCACGGAATACCCTCGGGGCGGGGGTAAGCTGCCGGCCGGCTTTTTGGATTCGGGCTGTCGAGGGCCCGGGGTTTAGCAAAGTGGCCCCTTGGTCACGAACGATATCGAGGCATCGACCGGTAACACCTCCCACCGAGAAAGGATCGGCCCCGATGAACCTTCTCGTCCTGGGGGGCGACGGGTACCTGGGCTGGCCGACGGCGCTGCGGCTGTCGGCGCAGGGCCACAACGTCGGCATCGTCGACAACCTCGTACGCCGCCAGTACGACGGGGAGATGGGGGTCGACAGCCTCGTCCCGATCCGAGATCTCGAGTCCCGGGTGAGGACCTGGAGGCGGGTCTCCGGCTTCCGCGTCGACACCTACGTGGGCGACCTCACCGATGCCAGTTTCGTCGAGCGCACGCTGGTCGAGTCGGCCCCGGCCGCGGTGGTCCACTTTGCCGAGCAGCGCTCGGCTCCCTACTCCATGATCGACCGGGCCCACGCCGTCTACACCCAGGTCAACAACGTCGTAGGGACCCTCAACCTCCTCTACGCCATCGCTGAGGTCGATCCCGACATCCACTTGGTGAAGCTCGGCACCATGGGCGAGTACGGCACGCCCAACATCGACATCGAGGAGGGGTTCATCGAGGTCACGCACCGGGGGCGGACCGACGTCCTGCCGTTCCCCAAGCAGCCGGGCTCCTTCTACCACCTGTCCAAGGTCCACGACAGCCACAACATCGCGTTCTCCTGCCGCAACTGGGGCCTGCGCTCGACCGACCTCAACCAGGGGGTCGTCTATGGGCAGGAGACCGAGGAGACGGCGCTGCATCCCGACCTGGCCACCCGCTACGACTACGACGCCGTCTTCGGCACGGTGCTGAACCGCTTCATCGTCCAGGCCGTGGTCGGCCATCCGCTCACTGTCTACGGCAAGGGCGGCCAGACGCGGGGAATGCTCGACATCCGCGACACCCTGGCGTGCGTCGAGCTGGCCCTCCTCAATCCGCCGGCGGCAGGCGAGTACCGCGTCTTCAACCAGTTCACGGAGTCCTTCTCGGTCGGCGACCTGGCCGAGCGGGTGGCGGCACTGGTCCCCGGGGTGGAGATCGAGCACCTCGACGACCCCAGGGTCGAGCAGGAGAGCCACTACTACCGGGCGGCCCACACCAAGCTCCTCGATCTCGGCCTCGCCCCCCACCTGCTGTCGGACAGCCTGATCACGTCCCTCCTGGCCCTGGTCGAGCGACACCGGGCGCGCGTGGACGCGAGCGCCATCCGTCCGACGGTGGAGTGGCGACGCACGCAAAGCCACCTGGGCGCCATCGCCGGGCGTCGCTAGCCGCAGGGCGGGTGCGCCGTCGAGCCTCGTCGGACACGTCACCGGTCGACGCCGAGGCCGAGGCGGATTTCGCTGCCCATCACGGGTCACCCCAGCTGTCCCCGCTCACGGTTCTCGTCCCTGCCTACAACGAGGCCGGCAACATCGGCCGGGTCCTGGACTCGATCCCCGAGCACGTCTGCGGGCTGGCCGTCTCGGTGCTGGTCGTGGTGGACGGCGGCCACGACGGCACCGAGGAGATCGTGCGGGCCCGCGGGGACTACGCCTGTGTGGCACCCGTCAATCGGGGCCAGGGGGCGGCCCTGCGACTGGGGTACCGGATGGCACTCGCCCACGGAGCCCGCTACCTCGCCACCATCGACGCCGACGGGCAGTACGACCCCGGCGAGCTGGCCGGGCTCGTCCAGCCGCTGATCGACGACGAGGCGGACCTCGTCACCGGCTCGCGCCGGCTCGGGTCGTCGGAGGTCGGCGACCGGACGCGGGCCGCGGGCGTGGTCGTCTTCGCCCGCCTCATCACCGTCCTCACCGGCCAGCGCATCACCGACCCGGCCTTCGGCCTGCGAGCGATGAAGGCGGAGGTCCCGGCGGCGCTGCTCCTCGAGCAGTCCCAGTACCAGGCGGCTGAGCTGCTGATCGCCGCCATCCTGGCCGGCTACCGGGTGGCCGAGCGACCGGGTGTCATGAGGCCGCGGTCCTCGGGGACGACCAAGAAGGGAAGCAACCTGGCCTACGGGTACCGCTACGCCCGGGTCGTGCTGGCGACCTGGCTGCGGGACCGGTGACGAGGGTGACGAGCTCGGCCGGCGAGGGCCGGTCGGCAGCCGGTGGGGAGGGCCGGCTCGATGTCACGACCCGACGCCGGCATGCGCTGGCCGGCGCCGTCCGGCCGGGCCCGCTGGCCGTGGCCGTGCTCGTCATGGTGCCGGTGCTGACCTTCTCGGTGCCGGCTCTCGCCGGGCACCCCCTCCTCGGCAACGACAATCTCATCCAGAACTTCCCCCTTCGGGTGCTCGTCGCCCGCAACCTCGACCACGGCCACCTTCCTCTCTGGAACCCCTACATCTGGAGCGGTACCGCCCTGCTGGGCGGTCTCAACGCCGGCGCCTTCTATCCCGGGACGCTGCTGTTCACTGTGCTGCCCGCGGAAGCCGCGTTTGTCGTAAACGAGATCCTCGTCTACGTCGTCGGCGCCCTCGGCCTCTACGTGTTCCTGCGCCGATCCCGCCTCTCGGTCGGAGCCTCCTTCCTCGGCAGCCTGTCGTTCTGGGTGGGGGGCTTCATGAGCGCCCAGCTGAGCCACATCGACCTGGTGCAGGGGGCGAGCCTGGTGCCCTGGATGCTGGTCGCCCTCCACCGGATGGCCCATCCGCCCGGGGCGGCGAAGCCGCGGGCAGCATGGCCGACGGTGCTGCTGGGGGCGTGCATCGGCCTGCTCGTCCTGACGGGCTCGCCCGAGGCCCTGATCGACGACTCCATCATCGTGGCCATCTACGGGGGGTGGCTGGTCTGGCGTCACCGAACGGGCCGGATCCTCGTTCAGATGGCGATCGCCGCCGCTGCGGCCCTCGTCCTCACCAGCATCCAGTGGCTCCCAGGCCTGGTCTTCGCGTCCCACTCGCAACGATCGGGCAGCTCGTACGCCTTCTTCATCACCGGGTCGCTCCCGCCCAAGCTGACCACCCTGACGGCCATGCCGTATCTGCTGGGAAGCTACGGACGCTTCGGCCTTCCCCTGTACCGCGGCCAGTACAACCTGGCCGAGGTCAGCTCCTACGTCGGCATCCTCCCCATCTGTGCCGCCTTCGCCATGCTCACACGGCCGTGGCGGTCACGCCGGGCATCGCAGGGACTGGGAGTGTGGTACCTGCTGATCGCGGTCGGCCTGGTCCTGTCGTTCGGCGGCTACACCCCGCTCGGCCACCTCCTCGTCCACATCCCCATCTACGGCCAGCAGCGGCTGCAGAACCGCAACATGGTGA
>DASXCO010000171.1 GCA_036491125.1 Acidimicrobiales bacterium
CCTTGCCGGAGAGATCGCATCGGGTGCCGGTGGCCAGGTCGCCGAGAGCCTGGCCCCCGTTGGCTCCGCACTGTCGGACACGGCGCAGTCTCTGAAGGCCCATTTCTCGGACTGGGGCGCTCGCCCGCGACCGGCCGTGGATGCTGCATCTGCCGGGGGAGGCGAGGGGGAGGAGCTGGAGTCGCTGGGCGGGCGTGCCACCGAGCTCTCACAAGCGGTGGGAGGTGTCACCGTCGGCGAGGACCGGCGGGAGCTGGCCACGTTGTTCGACCGCGCCTACCGGCTGACGACGGCGGTCGTCGGCGGCCACAGCGATGTCGCGCCTGGACAGGCGAGGGCCGTGGCCGCCCGAGTGGTCGATAGCGTGCTCCGCCCGCTCGCCGGCGTCTTGGCGCCGACGCCCGCGGAGAAGCCGGGTGTGGCCGCCGACGGCCCCGTTTCCACCAATGGCTCCGTGAAGGCGGAGGTGTGGCAGCTGGCCAAGGAGGCGACGCGGTTGTGCACTCGTCTCGGCACGCATTCAGCGGCGAGGCCCGGCCTGCACGAGGCGACGGCGGCGTTGCAGGATCTCGCCTGCCAGCTCGATGCCGATGACCCGAACGCTCGCACGGCGGAGCTGCGCAGTCTGCAGACCAGCATGGCGCCCGCGATCCAGCTGGCGCCCGACGGCCCGTACCTCGTCGTCAACGCCGAGAACCTTCGTAACTGGCTGGGACAGGCTCTCCCGGCCCGCCCGGCGATGGCTCTCTGCCGGTGTGGCGGCTCGGCCATGAAGCCGTTCTGCGACGGGACCCACGCCGCGATCGGGTTCACCGCAGCCAAGGATCCCGAGCGGGTCCCGGATCGCTGCGACACGTACGTGGGTCAGCAGGTGACGATCCTCGACAACCGGGGGACCTGTCAGCACTCGGGCCTGTGCAGCGACCGCCTGTCCACGGTGTTCCGAACCGGCCAGGAGCCGTTCGTGGCGCCGAGCGGAGGGCGGATGGACGAGATCGTTCGGGCCGTTCGTGACTGCCCCTCAGGCGCGCTCAGCTACGCCATCGACGGCGACGAGGTTCGCGACCAGGTCGACTGGGACAACCGTAGGGAGCCCACCATCGAGGTCTCTCGCGACGGCCCGTACCGGATAACCGGCGGTGTCGATCTCGTCAGCGAGGAGGGTGGCGACGTGGCGCGTAACGCAGGGGCGTCGTACGAGCACTACGCCCTCTGTCGCTGCGGGCACTCACAGAACAAGCCCTTCTGCAGCGGCATGCACTGGTACGTCGACTTCCATGACCCCGCCCTCGACCCGGACCGCGAGCCGACGATGTTCGGTTGGTGCGGCGGCCTCCCGGCGCTCACGAGGATGACCCGCCTCTTCTACGAGAGGTACGTCCCCGAGGACCCGCTGCTGGCCCCGCTGTTCGCCAACATGTCTGCAGACCATCCGCAGCGGGTGGCCAAGTGGCTCGGCGAGGTGTTCGGCGGGCCGTCCGCCTACAGCGATGAGTACGGGGGCTATTCGCGGATGGTCCAGCAGCACATCGGTAAGGGGCTCACCGAGGAGAGTCGGGCTCGTTGGGTTGCCCTGATCCTTCGGTCCGCCGACGAGGCGGGGCTGCCGAGCGATCCCGAGTTTCGTTCCGCCTTCGCCTCCTACATCGAGTGGGGGTCGCGCCTCGCCCTCGAGAACTCCCAGGCCGGTGCCCAGCCACCTGAGCGCATGCCGATGCCCCATTGGAGCTGGGGCACCGCCGGCCCTCCAGGCAGTCGGGTGTCCGCTGTGCCCTCTCCGGGCGAGGGCGACGAGCAGCCCGTGGTCCTGCCGGCCGCGGACGAGACAGTGAGCTTTGCCAAGCACATCAAGCCGCTGTTTCGCCAGCGCGACCGGCAGTCGATGAAATTCGCCTTCGACCTCTGGTCCTACGACGACGTCGGCGCGCGAGCCGACGACGTTCTCGCGCGCCTGCGCAACGGGTCGATGCCCTGCGACGGAGCCTGGCCGGAGGAGAAGGTCCAGGTCTTTCAGCGATGGATCGAGACGGGCAAGACCGCCTGAGCCGTCAGGTTCGCGTGGCCGTCGGCGCGGCGTCGATGCGAGGACCCGCCGCCCGTTCATCGGAGTGCTCAGGTCTCCGCCTCTCTCGGGCGCGGTTGCAGGCGTAGCTTCGAGCGCCCGAGACCTGCGGTGAGGGTTGACAGCATCGCGGCTCCGCAGGAGACTGCGGAGTGAGGCGAGCGGGCCGTCAGTTCGTCGGCCCCTCTCGCCACAAGGGGGGCCAAGATGAGCAGAGCCGAGATCGAGGGCCGGGCGGAGGATTTCTCGAAGGTATTCGCGACACACGACGCCGCTGCGATGGCCGCGTTCTATACGGCGGACGCCAGGTTCCTGGCGCCCAACATGCCGATGATCGAGGGCCGGGCTGGCATCGAGGCGTTCGGCAAGGAGATGTTCGCCGCCGGCGGGCAATCTCTCGAGCTCGACACGGTCGACGTGCTCGACGGTGGCGACCTGGAGATCGAGGTCGGGAACTACACGATGGGGATACAGCCACCCGACAGCGATTCGTTGGTCGACAACGGGAAGTATGTGGCGGTTTGGAAGAGAGACGTCGACGGCAGCCTGAAAATGGCGATCGACACCTTCAACACCAACGCACCACTGGCATAGCCGCAGACTGACCGGGCTCCTTCAGGTGTCCCGGAGGTGCTGAGATACAGCGGTGCCCCATAGCCCGGATGTCACCGAGCTCGAGCGGCTCGGCGTGTACGACCCCTCGGCGCCGGACGCCGAGGATCGCCTGCGCCTTATCGGCCGGCTCTTCGAGCTGGGCGCCACTACCGAGGAGGTCGTGCGGGCGGCGCGACTCGCCGGGCTCGGAAGCCTGTCGCTCGACCTGTCGATCCGACCGCCAGGGGAGGCGTTCGGATTCGACGACTTCGCCAACAGATCGGGGCTCGACCCTGTCCTGGTCCGGCGCCTCTGGCTGGCGCTGGGGTTGCCCGCCTCGGGCCCGATGCCGCTCGAGGTCACTCCCGACGCGGCTGAGGCGCTGCGCCTTCTCGTGGGCCTGGAGAGCATGGTGGGCGAGGACGCCACCCTCGGTGTCGCACGAGTGATCGGCTCGTCGATGGCGCGCCTGGCCGAATCGGTCGCAAGCGCCATCCGGATCGGGATCGAGGTCCCCAAGCTGGACGCGGGGACCAGGTACTCCCAGGTCGTCGAGGAGTACTCCGCCAGTGGGCGCGAGCTGCTCCCGCAGGTCCTCGACGCCGTCAACGCCGTCTTCCGTCGCCACCTCGTCCTCGTCTCGTACCAGCGGTGGTCAACGGACGAGGACATGGCGGCGGTCACCCTGGAACGCACGGTCGGCTTCGCCGACATGGTCAGGTCCACTGAAGCCGTTCGCGCCGAGTCGGTAGCGGCATTGGCCCAGATGGTGCGTCGGTTCGAGGAGCTGGTCTGGGACGTGGTCACCGAGGTCGGCGGCCGGGTCGTGAAGTTGATCGGCGACGAGGCCATGTTCGTGGTCGAGGACGCAGCACCGGCGTGCCAGATCGCCCTCGATCTCGTCGAGCGGTCGCCGTACCCGGTACGGATGGGACTCGCCCACGGGGCCGTCGTCGGCCTCTTCGGCGACTATTACGGCGAGACCGTCAACCTGGCGGCCCGTCTCGTCGGCGTCGCGGACGGCGAAAGCGTCCTCGTCTCCGAGACGGTGCGACGTGAGGCAGCCGACGCCTTCAGCTTCGAAGCACAACCAGCTCGCTCTCTCAAGGGCTTCGACGAAGCCACCGTCACTTACCGACTGCGCGGACGCTAGTCGTGCGGGTGGTCCGGCCGGGCGCCGAGCAGGGCGGTGCCGAAGTCGGTGTCGTTGTAGTCGTAGGCCCGCTCGGGGTCGGCCCGGACCCGTGAGTCCTGAACCTTGGCATCGTCGCCCACGAGGATCCGCCAGCGTCCGGCCCGAACGCCGTCGAGGATGATCGTCGCCGCTTCGGCGGCGGTGACCGGCGCGTTTTGACTGAAACCCTCGACCATCATCTTGACGATCTGGCGCAGCTGCTCAGTCGAGATGTCGTCCGCCGGCAGGCCTCGCATGGCGATCTGCGCTCGCATCTGCTCGAGGTCGGAGTCGGGGATGTCGTCGAGCTCGGGGCCGCCGAGAATGCGGCGGGAGTTGACCACGATGTCGGTCCCTATGTGGCCGGGCATGACAACGGCCACCTTGACGTGCGGCGCGTGGATCCTGAGATCCTCGATCAGGGCTTCGGAGAACCCCTTCACGGCGAATTTGGCGGTGCTGTATGCCGTGTGAGGGACTCCGGGACCGAGCGAGGCCCAGAAGCCGTTGACGCTGCTCGTGTTGACGAGATACCCGTCATCGCTGGCGATGAGCAGCGGCAGGAGGGCCCGGGTGCAGTAGTAGACACCCCACCAGTCGATGGCGAAGGTCCGCTCCCAATCCGCCCGGTCGTCGGCGATGAAGCTGCCGCCTCCTCCGATGCCGGCGTTGTTGAACACCAGGTTCACGTGGTCGGCCGCGTGCTGGGTCGTCACCTCGTCGCGAAAGCGGAGGACATCGTCCTCGACCGACACGTCACACGCGTGCGTCGTGATCCGGCTCCCGACCGGGGCTCGCCCGGCCGTCTCGCTCACGCGGGCAGGGTCGATGTCGCAGGTAGCGACCGAGCATCCCTCGGCGGCGAGTTGGAGGACCAGCTCTCGTCCCATTCCTGAGCCGCCTCCGGTGACGATGGCCAACTTCCCCGCAAACGAGTCCACGCTCAGCTCCATGCCCTTCCGGCCCGGCCACCGCGGCCGTTGTCCTGGTCGCGCCACCGTAGGCGGCTCGGCGCGCCGCAGCCAGCCTCGGCCCGTTCAGCGGTAGACGCTCACCACGTCCCGCGCCGTCATGAGCACCCTCTCGCGGAGCTCAGGTGGGTCGATGATCTCGACCGTGCCACCCAACGCCACGAGCTCGCGAGCGGCGCTGCCCAGGTCGTCGAAGCTCACCGAGGTCCGTACCACGGTGCAGCCGTCGTGCGGTGCGACCGATTCGGTGTGATATCCCCGTTGGCGGAGGATGGCGATGGCCTTCTCAGTGGCGTCCAGCGATGCCGTCACCCTCTTGGCGCCGACCTCGAAGCTCGCCACCGAGTCGGCCCAGTAGCGGGTGAGATCGAAGTCGGGCGGGCGGGCGGACTCCTCGGACAGGGCCCGAGCCGACCTGATCCTCGACACCCGGTAGGTGCGTGTCTGGCCGTCTCGCCCCGCGACCAGGTACCACATGCCTGCCTTGAGCACGAGTCCCAGGGGATCGAGCACGCGTCGGGCGTCCTCGTCATCGTCGAGATGGTGGTAGACGATCTCGAGGCGGCGGCCCTCCCACACCGCCGTAGCCACCGGCCCGAGGTGCGCCGGGACGTGCGAGGCTCGGAACCAACCCGCGGTGTCCAGGTGGAAGCGCTGGCGGACGAGGAAGGCGCGGTCGGCGACGTCCTTCGGAAGGGCGGCGAGCAGCTTGGCCTGGGCGGCGGCGAAGACGGTGCCGAGGCCGAGCTCGCCGACGGGTCCGGGCGTCCCGCCGATGAGCAACGCCTCGGCTTCCCGTGCGGACAGCCCCGTCAGCCGCGTGCGGTAGCCCTCGACCAGACGGAACCCTCCGCCGCGGCCGGCCTCCGCGTAGACCGGGACTCCGGCAGCGGAGAGCGCCTCGACGTCCCGATAGACGGTGCGGACCGACACCTCGAGCTCCTCGGCCAGCTCCGGCGCCGTGAGTTGTCCACGACTCTGCAGCAGCAACAGCAGCGACACCAGCCGGCTCGCTCGCACGGGTGGAATCGTAGCGCCGAGACCTGACAGAAGATGTCAGGGTTGGTGTCGTAGGGTTCTGGCGAGGGAGCGGGGCGAGGTCAGGGTGACCGCCAGGCAACGAGGGTCGTTGCACGGGCCCACGTTGGGGATGCCCCGGAGGTGCGGGTCATGGTGGCAACTGACATGGATGGTCTCGACCAGGGAAAGCAGGCGCTGGGTGGAGCGCGGCATGGCCCTGGCTGCACCGTCGTCACCGGTGTCCTGATAGCCGAGAGCCTCCGAGTCGGCTCGCTATTGCAGGACCTCCCCCTCCGAGTGGACGAGATCTCTCGCATCGACGCCGGAGATGTCGACGCCGGCCAGCCGAGGACGTGGACCTTCATCCACTTCGAAGCGCCTGTCGGGGACGCCGACGGGCTCGCTGCTGCGCTCAGCTCCGGGCTCCAGCGACGAGGGGGGTGGTACTGCAACTTCCGTTCGGGCGACGACACGTTCATCGTCTTCGCCGACGCGGTGTTCCGCTATCCGAGGGGCGACACGGTACGGCGGGCCGAGGCGGAGGACTTCGCCCGTTCGTGTGGCGTCCCCGAGCCACAGCTGGACTGGGAGGAGTGATGTCCCGAGACGAGGTGATGGTGGCCTGCCTGGCGTACCCCGGCGCAGTCGAGGACTACCCATTCGGCGACGAGGTCGCCGTCTTCAGGATCGGCGGGCGCATGTTCGCCCTCGTGTCGCTCGTCGGACTGCCCGGCAGCGTCAACGTCAAGTGCGACCCAGATCTCGCCCTCGAGCTTCGTGCCCAGCACGCTGCCGTGCGCCCTGGCTACCACCAGGACAAGCGCCACTGGAACACGGTCGACCTCGACGGAACGATCGAGGACAACGAGGTCCTCGACATGATCGCCCACTCCTACGAGCTCGTCATGAACAAACTGCCCCGACGGCAGAGGGCTGCCCTCGAGCCGTGACGTCGTGCCCGATGGCGGGGGCGACTGCGTCGGGTGAATGGCAGAGGCCGCAGGGCGCGGCGAGCGACGCCGCCGGTGCCGGGCGCACCTCGACGAAGGAGGCGGCGGCGGCGATGAGCGGCGCCTATATCCTGGTCTTCGTGAGGTTCCTGACCGAATAGCTGACGGCCGACGACGTCCGTCCCTCCCTGATCCTCCCGAGGAGCCTCACCATGCTCACCGCCACCAACCTGCAGTTGCGCGTCGGGCCGCGCCTGCTGCTGGAGCCGGCGGCGTTCCACGTCGCCGCCGGCGACCGTATCGGGCTGGTCGGACGCAACGGGTCAGGCAAGACGACCCTCGTGAGGGCGCTGGCCGGCGAGATCGCGCCGGCCTCCGGCGAGGTGACCCGCCCGCAGGCGATCGGCTACCTGCCGCAGGATCCGCGGACCGGTGACCTGGATGTGCCGGCCCGCCAGCGGATCCTGTCGGCCCGCGGCCTCGACCACCTCAGCCACGAGATGGAGTCGGCCCGCGCCGCCATGGGCGGGCACGACCCGGTCGCCGTGGACCGGGTGCTTCGTCGCTACGGCGACCTCGAGGACCGCTTCCAGGTCCTCGGCGGCTACGGCGCCGAGGCCGAGGCCAGCTCGATCGCGTCCAGTCTGGCGCTCGGCGAGCGGGCGCTGGACCAGCCGCTGCGGACGCTGTCCGGGGGTCAGCGCCGCCGGATCGAGCTCGCCCGGGTCCTGTTCAGCGGGGCGGAGCTGCTGCTGCTGGACGAGCCCACCAACCATCTCGACGCTGATTCGATCGCCTGGCTCCGGGAGTTCCTACGCGCCCATGCCGGTGGCCTGGTCGTCATCAGCCACGATCGCGACCTGCTCGGATCGACGGTCAACCGGGTCTTCCACCTCGACGCCAACCGGGCGGCCCTCGAGGTCTACAACCTCGGCTGGCGTGCCTACCTCGACCAGCGTGAGGTCGACGAGCGCCGCCGGCACCGGGAGCGGGCCAACGCCGAGAAGAGGGCCACCGCGCTGCGCGACCAGGCGGCGCGCATGCGGGCGAAGGCGACGAAGGCCAAGGCGGCCAAGGGCATGGCCCGGCGCGCCGACCAGATGATGGCGAGCGTCGGCGACGTCCGCAGGGCCGACCGCGTCGCCCGGCTGCGCTTCCCGAGCCCGACGCCGTGTGGGCGCACACCCCTCGCTGCCACCGGTCTGTCGAAATCCTTCGGATCGCTCGAGGTCTTCACCGACGTCGACCTGGCCGTCGACCGCGGCTCGCGGGTGGTGGTGCTGGGTCTCAACGGCGCCGGCAAGACCACACTGTTGCGCGTGCTCGTGGGGCTGGAGGGGCCGGACACGGGGACCGTGACGCCCGGACACGGGCTACGGCTGGGCTATTACGCCCAGGAGCACGAGCGTCTGGATGGAGACGCCAGCGTGCTCGAGAACATGCGCTCGGCCGCCGCCGGCCTCGAGGTGTCCGAGGCTCGCAGCGTCCTGGGATCGTTCCTCTTCTCAGGTGACGCCGTCCACCAGGCCGTCGGGACCCTGTCGGGGGGAGAGAAGACCAGGTTGGCGCTGGCCACCCTGGTGGTCTCGGGGGCGAACGTGTTGCTCCTCGACGAGCCCACCAACAACCTCGATCCCGCAAGCCGGGCCGAGGTGCTCGACGCCCTCGCCCGCTACGAGGGGGCGGTCGTGCTGGTCACCCACGACGAGGCGGCGGTCGAGGCGTTGCGCCCGGAACGGGTGCTGCTCCTGCCCGACGGGGTGGAGGACGCCTGGCGGGGCGAGCTGGCCGATCTGGTCGCCCTCTCCTGAGCCCTCGCTGCAGGCCTCAGCGCGAAGCGCCGAGAGCGATCTTGTCCGGGCCGGCCTCCCGGGCCGGCCTCAGGCCGGCTGGGGCTGATCGACGCGGCGCACGTCCCCGGACGAGAACACGACCGGGAGGACGGACCCGTCCGACAGGCGCTCGACGCGGTACCCGCTCTCGAGGACCTCGGCGACGACGAAGCCCCGGCTCCAGGATGACGTGAAGCGGTTCACCACCTCGACTCTGGTGCCGGCGCTGCACTCGTCCACTCGCACCAGCACAGCATCCCCACCTGAACGGGTGGCCAACTTCGGTTGACGTGGCTGCGAATCTCTGCGAAATGGAGCGCAGTCCGGCCCTCGCCCCACGGCCTCCTTCGAGCGCCGCCCCGAGCAGCCGCTAGCGTGTCGCCTCCATGACCATCGAGCCCATGGAAGCGGGCGCGCCGCTGGCCCGAGAGGTGGCCATTTCGCCCAGCGCGGAGGCGCGCCCCGCTCGTTCGGTGTTGTCGGCCGCGGGCGCCGCGCTGCTGGACGAGAAGCGACCGCTCGACGGGGGTGAGCTCCGCGCCCTGGCACTGCTTCCCGACGAGGCGATCCCATCGCTGGCCGCCCTGGCCCACGAGGTCCGGCTGGCCTGGCGGGGGCCGACGGTCGAGGTGGAGGGGATCCTGTCGGCCAAGACGGGCGGGTGCCCCGAGGACTGCGCCTTCTGCAGCCAGTCGTCCCGGTTCGACTCGCCCGTCAAGGCCACCCCCTTCCTCGACACCGGCGAGGTGCTGGCGGCTGCCGAGGAGACGGCGAAGCTGGGGGCATCCGAGTTCTGCCTCGTGCTGGCCGTGCGCGGTCCCGACGAGCGCACGCTGCAGCGCATCATCGACCTGGTGCCCCTCGTCGGGGAGCGCACCGGGCTCAACGTAGCCGTGAGCGCGGGGATCCTCTCACCCGAGCAGGCGGGGCGTCTGGCCGCCGCCGGCGTGCACCGCTACAACCACAACATCGAGACGGCGCGCTCGTACTTCGGCCGGATCGTGACGACGCACACCTGGGAGGAGCGGGCGGAGACGTGCCGGTTGGTGCGCCAGCACGGGATGGAGCTCTGCTGCGGCGTCCTCCTCGGCATGGGCGAGAGCGACGAGCAGCGCCTCGAGCTGCTGGGCCAGCTCCGGGAGCTGGACCCCGCCGAAGTCCCGGTCAACTTCCTCAATCCCCGTCCCGGCACGCCGCTGGCCGAGCGGCCCATCGTTGGGGCCATGGACGCGCTGCGGTGGATAGCGCTCTTCCGCCTGGCCCTGCCGGGCGTGATTCTCCGCTACGCGGGGGGCAGGGAGGTCACCCTCGGCCAGCTCCAGGCCATGGGCATGACCGCGGGGATCAACGCCTTGATCGTCGGCAACTACCTGACGACCCTGGGTCGGCCGCCGGAGGACGATCTGCGGATGCTGGCCGACCTGCGGATGCCCATCGGGGCCCTCAGCCCCGTCATCTGAGTGGCGCGGTCGCACTGCACCGGCTGCGGCCAACCCGTCGAGCACTGCCCGGGCTGTCGCCGATCGCTGGACCCTCCCCGCTTCTGCCCGTCCTGTGGGCGCCGGCTCACGGTGCTCGTGACCCCGCTGCGGTCGGTGGGACGGTGTCCCGAGCACGGCGAGAGCGCCAGCTGAACACGCCGGCAGGCTCCCAGGTCTAGAGGGCGCCCACCTGGCTGCCGGTGCGACGCCAGTCGACCGTGGGCGGGATGGCCTCGGGCATGATGCGTGCCGCGTGGCGCTCGGCCACGGCCATCAGGGAGCGGATGAGACCTTCGGAGAGGAGATGGGGCACCAGCCCGAGGTCGAGCAGCTTGGTATGCGCCGCCCGGTAGTAGTGGTCCTCGGCCTCCACCCGTGGATCGGTCATCGTCTCGATCCGGGCTGACCCGCCTGTGGCGCGCACGACCATGTCGGCCAGGTCCATCACCGACCAGGACTCGGTGAACTGGTTGAACACCCGGTACTCGCCGGCGGCGGCCGGGTTCGAGATGGCCAGCTCCACACACGCGAGGGTGTCCCTGATGTCGAGCATCCCTCTGGTCTGGCCACCCTTCCCGTAGACGGTGAGGGGATAGCCGGCGCTGGCCTGCACCACAAAGCGGTTGAGCACGGTGCCGAAGACGGCGTCGTAGTCGAAGCGGGTGGCAAGGTCGGGGTGCAGGATGGTCTCCGGCGTCTCCTGGCCGTAGACGATGCCCTGGTGCAGGTCGGTGGACCGTAGCCCCCAGGTCCGCACGGCGAAGGCGATGTTGTGGGAGTCGTGGACCTTGGACAGGTGGTAGAAGGAGCCGGGCTGCTTCGGGAAGGGCAGCACGTCCGTGCGGCCCCGGTGGCGGATCTCGATGAAGCCTTCTTCGATGTCGATGTTGGGCGTCCCGTACTCGCCCATGGTGCCCAGCTTGACCAGGTGGATGTCGGGGTTGATCTGGGCGATGGCGTAGAGGAGGTTCAGTGTGCCCACCACGTTGTTGACCTGGGTGTAGACGGCATGGGACCGATCGATCATCGAGTAGGGGGCGCTGCGCTGCTCGGCGAAGTGCACGACGGCGTCGGGCCGGAAGTCGGCCAGGGTCGTCTCCACGAAGTCCGGGTCCATCATGTCGCCGATGTAGGGCGTGATCGCGAGCCCGCTGACCTCGGTCCAGGCCCGCACCCGGCGCTCCAGGCTGGCGATGGGGACCAGACTGTCGACCCCCATCTCGTCGTCGTAGCTCCGGCGACAGAGGTTGTCGACCACACCGACCTGGTGGCCCCGACGGGACAGATGCAGCGCCGTCGGCCACCCGAGGAAGCCGTCGCCGCCGAGGATCAGCACCCTGGACGAAGGCCCCGCTGCGGAGATGGAACTGTCCGGGCGGGTCAGTGCGGTCATTGAGGCCATGGGGAGATACTTACCGCTCAAGCTCTCGGGGACCTGGGAGAAACCTTAAAGTTCTCTGAGCATTAACGCGACGCTCGGTCGGGCTAGCTCAGCACGTCCTTGCGGAGGAACCGCCACCAGGCCAGACCCAGGAACACCGCCACGTAGGGGAGCTCCAAGAGCACCCCGTGCACCATGTCGCTGGTCCGGGTCGGCTGGAAGAACAGTCCGTGCCAGGCGTCGATGTAGTGCGTGGGGAAGGCGAAGCTCATGAAGTCGAGGGCCGAGATGTTGTTGAGGATCTGGCTGACGATCCCGAGCCCGACGCCGCCGGCCACGGCGGCGAAGGCCGAATCGGTCATGGTCGACAGCAGGAAGGCGAAGGTGACGAAGGACGCCATGCTCCACGCCACGTAGATGGTGCCGAGCGCCAGCTTTCCGATCGCCGAGGTCTGGGAGACGATCTGGAACGACGGGGTCAGCACCGGGTGCCAGCCGAAGGCGATGATCCCGGCCACGAGGGCGACGACGGTGATGACGATGGTCGCCACCACCGACAGCACCGAGGCCACCAACAGCTTGGTGGCCAGGAGACGGGGCCGGGAGACGGGGCGCACGAGAAGGTAGCGCAGGGTGCCCCACGTCGCCTCGCCCGAGACCGTCTCGCCGGCGAAGAGCGAGACCACGATGACCAGCAGGAAAGCGCTGGTAGCGGTCAAAGCCGCCAGCGGCACGTTGATCCCCGAGTGCGTGGCCACGTCGAAGTAGCCCCGCTCGTTGCTCGACGGGCTCGGTGGGTTGAGCTTGAGGGCGACGGTCAGGATGATCGGGATCAGAGCGAGGACGCCGAGGGCGATGTAGGTCCGTGCCCGGCGGACCTGCTTGATGAACTCGACCCGAATCACGCCGGCCGGAGCATACCCGGCTCTCCGGGGTTTCCCCATCTGGGAGCGCTCTGTGAATGTGGCTGCTGGGGGCGTTGCTCACAGCAAGCTCCCAGGTCGGGCTGCCATCATCAGTGGTGATGAGCTGGAAGGAAAGCCCTACGCGGGGGTCGGAGCCGGCCACGAGGGTCCTGGTGGTCGACGACGAGCAGTACATCCGGGACCTCGTCGGCACGTCCTTGCGCTACGAAGGCTTCGAGGTGGAGGAGGCGAGCATGGGGCGGGCCGCGCTGGCCGCCGCCTCGTCCTTCCGCCCCGACCTGATCGTGCTCGACGTGCTGCTCCCCGACCTCGACGGCCTGGAGGTGACCAGGCGCCTGCGGAGCGACGGGCTGCGGGTGCCCGTGCTCTTCCTGACGGCCAGGGACGCCACCGAGGACAAGGTGGCCGGGTTGACCGTCGGCGGCGACGACTACGTCACGAAGCCCTTCAGCCTCGAGGAGCTGGTGGCGAGGGCGCGGGCAATCCTGCGCCGCACCCAGGGGGAGGCCGAGTCGGGAGCTCAGCTGCAGTTCGCCGACCTGATGCTCGACGAGGACACCCGGGAGGTGTGGCGCGGCGGCGTCCTCGTCCACCTCACCGCCACCGAGTTCAACCTCCTTCGCTACTTCATGCTCAACCCCCGGCGGGTCCTGTCCAAGGTGCAGATCCTCGAGCACGTGTGGCAGTACGACTTCGAGGGCGATCCCAACGTCCTGGAGACCTACATCAGCTACCTGCGCAAGAAGCTGGACCCGCTGGGACCCCCGCTCATCCACACCAGCCGCCAGGTGGGCTACAGCCTGCGCCTCCCGCAGGCCTGATCGTGCGCCGGCGGCACCTACCCGGTCCTGGGGTGGCGATGCGGAGGCTCTCGCTGCGTCAACGCTTGCTGGGGACGCTCGTGCTCCTCTTCGTCGTGGGCTTCGTGGTGTCCGACGTCGCCAGCTACCGGGCCCTCCAGTCGTTCCTGTTCGGTCGGGTCGACCAGCAGCTGACGGCGTTGAACAACGGGCTCACTCGAGGTCTGCTGGTGAGCGGTCGTCTGGACCGAGGTGCCCTGGCCGGTGTGTTCTTCCAGGTCCGCGACAGCCAGGGGGGGCTGGTGGTGAGCGGCAATGGCAACGCCGTGCCACTCGGTGCCGGCCAGGCGTTCACGCCCCGGCTACCGGACCCCTTGCCGGCGCCTGGTCCGGGAAACAATCCGCTCACCCCGGTCTCGACGACCTTCGACACCCAGTCCTCCCAGTCGGGGGGCCCGAGCTACCGGGTGCGGGTCACCACGCTGCCCGGGTTGTCGGCCACGACGGTCGTCGCCCTGCCGCTCGGCGACGTGAGCTCGACGCTGTCCCATCTGCGATGGATCGAGCTGGCGGTGACCGGCGCAGTCATCGCCCTCGCCGTGCTCGTCGGGCTGTGGCTGGTGCGGATCAGCTTCCGACCACTTGACGACATCGCCGAGACGGCGGGAGCGATCGCCAAGGGGGAGCTCGACCGCCGCATCCCGGGGACGGAGCCTCGGACCGAGATCGGCCGGCTCGGGATCGCCCTGAACGCCATGCTGGCGCGCATCGAGGCCGCCTTCGCCGAGCGCAAGGCCTCCGAAGAGCGCCTCAGACGATTCGTGGCTGACGCGTCCCACGAGCTGCGCACGCCGCTCACCTCGATCCGGGGCTACGCCGAGCTCTTCCGGCGGGGAGCCGACCGGCGGCCCGAGGACCTGGCCATGTCGATGCAACGGATCGAGGACGAGGCCACCCGCATGGGCGCGCTCGTCGACGACCTGCTGCTGCTGGCCCGCCTCGACCAGGGTCGCCCGCTGGACCGGGAGCCGGTCGACCTCGCAGCCGTGGTCGGCCAGGCCGTGGAGGCAGCCCACGCGGTGGAGCCCGAGCGCCCGCTCAGCTTCGCCGTCGACTCGCCCGTCACCGTGGTCGGTGATCCCCGCCGCCTGCGTCAGGTCGTCGACAACCTGCTGGCCAACGTGCGGACCCACACGCCGCCGGGCTGCCCGGCGAGCGTGAAGGTGGGCTCCGAGAACGGCAACGCGGTGCTCGAGGTGGCCGACGAGGGGCCGGGCATCGACCCCGTGGCGGCCGAGCGGGTCTTCGAGCGCTTCTACCGGGCCGACGAGTCGCGCTCCCGCGACAACGGCGGGGTGGGCCTCGGCCTGTCGATCGTCGCCGCCATCACCGACGCCCACGGCGGACGGGTGCGGGCGGGGCCGCGCGACGGCGGTGGGGCGTCGTTCCTGGTCGAGCTGCCCCGACAGGGCGCGGGTCCCGCCGCCCTCTCCAACTGAGCTCGAGCGCCAAGCGGGTCCACGCCTCGCAGGAATCTGTTGGCGACCGCCCGGCTGACCCCCAGCCGGCTCACAGCCCCCGGGGGCAGGCTCGGCGGGTGGCCACAGTCGAATCATTAGGTGATTCTGAGCTGGCTCCCAGGCTCGCCCGTCAAACTGTAGATGATGAGCGCTCCCAGCCCCCGGTCCCGAGAGCAGGGCCTCCGTCGGCTCTCCCGGCTGACCGCATGGGTCGCCGCCGCCGCCATCGCGGCCACGGGCCTCATTGCGGCGGCGGCTGCGGACGCCCTTCCGGGGAGGTCGAGCTCCAGCTCCGGTTCGACGGTGCAGGGGGGCCAGAGCGGGTCCGGAGACGCGAGCACGACGACGACCGTGACGCCGCCGGACGGGAGCAGCGACACGAGCGGCCTCCAGCCGGCGGCGCAGGCGCCCGTACCGACGGGGCGATCGCATCACGTCGTCTCGGGCGGGACGTGACGGGCACACTCGCCTCGGTCACCTTTCCCGCCCTCGGCACGACGGTGAGCGTGCTCGTGACAGCTCCGCGAGCCATCCCGGCGGTGCGCCAGGCGGTGGAGCACGAGCTGGCGGAGATGGACGTGGCGGCGAGCAGATTTCGGCCCGACGCCGAGCTCGCGCGCCTGAACGCGGCGGGTGGTCGCCGGGTGCACGT
This sequence comes from Acidimicrobiales bacterium, assembly GCA_036491125.1. Taxonomy (NCBI): domain Bacteria; kingdom Bacillati; phylum Actinomycetota; class Acidimicrobiia; order Acidimicrobiales; species Acidimicrobiales bacterium. The sequence continues at coordinate 15,364 of DASXCO010000171.1, forward strand.
CGGTCCGCTGCTGATGACGGCGTTGGTGGTCGCGCTGCGGGCGGCTCAGCTCACAGAAGGGGACGTGGACCCGACGATCGGTCGCGCCGTTCGCCTCAATGGTTACGACCGGGACTTCGCCGATGTCGATCCGGTCGGCCCTGCCCTGGCCGTGGATTCGGAGCCGGCCGGGGGCTGGTCGGCGATCGAGATCGACCCCGCCGAGGGATGGGTCAAGGTGCCGGCGGGCGTCGAGCTGGACCTGGGCGCGATCGCCAAGGCCCTGGCCGTCGATCGGGCCGCCAGCGCCGCCCATCTCGCCGCCGCAGATGCCGCCGCCGATTGCGGCGTGCTCGTCAGCGTGGGAGGAGACCTCGCTGTTTGCGGCCAGCCACCAGCGGGCGGCTGGGCCGTCCGGGTGACCGACGACCACCGCGACGACGCCGGGAGCGGACAGACGATCACGGTCGCCGACGGCGGGCTGGCGACCTCGTCGACGACGGTGCGGCGCTGGAGCCGTGGGGGACAGATCGTCCACCACATCGTCGACCCCCGGACCGGCGAGCCGGCGGGCGGCCCCTGGCGGACGGTGAGCGTGACCGCCCGCAGCTGCGTGGATGCCAACACCGCGAGCACGGCGGCAATCATTCGCGGCGCCAGCGCGCCGTCGTGGCTGGGCGAGCTGGCCCTGCCGGCGCGTCTGGTCGCCGAGGACGGCCGGGTCGTGACTGTCGGCGGCTGGCCGGCAGAGCCGGCCCTGGAGGCCGGCTCCGTGGTACAGCCGGCCGAGGGGGCGACGTGACGCCGTTGCTCGCTGCGACGACCGGCAGCCCTCTGTGGTACCTGACCCGCAGCGCCGGCGCTGTCTCGCTGCTGCTGCTGACCGGGTCGACGGTCCTCGGCGTCATGGCCACCGTGCGCTGGCGCTCCGAGCGCTGGCCGCGCTTCGTGACCTCCGGTCTGCATCGCAATCTCTCGCTCCTCGCCCTCGCGTTCCTCGTCGTCCACATCGTGTCGGCGGTGGCTGACGGCTTCGCCCCCATCGGATGGCTCGACTCGGTGATCCCGTTCCACGGGACATACCGCTCCGTCTGGCTCGGCCTCGGGGCCGTTGCCTTCGACCTGCTGCTGGCCCTGCTCATCACCAGCGCCGTGCGCCAACGCCTCGGCTACCCGGCGTGGCGGGTCGTGCACTGGCTGGCCTACGGGTGCTGGGGGCTGGCGGTCGTGCACGGGCTCGGCACGGGCACCGACCCCAAGGCCACCTGGATGCAAGTCGTGATCATCGTCTGCATCGGCGCCGTGATCGTCGCCATCTGGTGGCGGGTGCTCGCCGGCTGGCCGGCGCCGCTGGGCCCGCGTCTCGCCGGGCTCGGCGCCACCGTGGTCGTCCCTGTCGTCATCGCCGCGTGGGCATTCACGGGACCCCTCGGGTCGGGCTGGGCTCGGCGGGCCGGCACCCCGTCGAACCTGTTGGCCTCCAGCTCGACTGCGACGCCGGGCTCGGGCACTTCAAGCTCGTCCGGCGCCAGCGCTCCTCCGTCTACGGCCGCGCCCGGCCCGTTCGGGCAGGCGCCGTTCTCGGACACCCTGCAGGGCACGATCGTGCAGAGCGCACCCGACGCGGGCGGACTGGTGACGGTGCGCATCGACGCGGCGCTCGAGGGCACCGTGAGCGGGCGGCTCGTCGTGACCATCCAAGGTCGGGCGGCCAGAACGGAGGGCGTGGACCTCTCGACGAGCAGCGTCACTCTCGGACCGCCTCAGCAGCCTGGTCTGTACAGCGGCAAGGTCACCGATCTCGAGGGAACGCGGCTGATGATGACGGCCACGAACGCCACGGGGGCCGCGATGACGCTCACCGTTCGCCTCCAGACCGACCCGTCGTCGAACGCCGTGCGCGGCACCCTGCGGGCGACGCCCGGAGCGGTCTCGAGCCCGGCGGGCCAGGGGGGCGACTGAGCCGTGGCGCCGGTCGCACCCCCTGTTGGGCTCCCTCGTCTCCTGCGGTGGGGCTCCGGGTCCGAAGGTCCGACGCGCCTGTCCGGCCACATGGAGCGGGTGGGACCCCCGCCCCTCCGTGGGGACCAGAGGCGGGGCCCCCGAGAGGCACTGATGCGGGCGGTCGAGGCCAGCGGACTGCGAGGTCGGGGAGGCTCGGGCTTTCCGACCGCCCGGAAGATGTCCGCGGTTGCCCAAGGGGGACGGCGACCTGTCGTCGTCGCCAACGGAACCGAGGGTGAGCCGGCCAGCGCCAAGGACAAGCTGCTGCTGCAGTCCGCTCCCCATCTCGTGCTCGACGGCATGGTGCTGGCCGCCGAGGCCGTGGGCGCCAGGCGGGCGATCATCTGTGTCGAGGAGACCGCCCGGCGGGCCTGGCTCAGCGTCGAGGCGGCCATCGACGAGCGGCGCGCCATCGGACTCGACCCGATCGGGATCGAGCTGGCCGCCTCACCGAGCGGCTACGTGGTGGGGGAGGAGAGCGCCCTCGTCCACTGGCTCAACGGCGGACCGGCGAAGCCGACCTTCGTCCCGCCCCGGCCGTTCGAGAAGGGGGTGGGCGGGCGGCCGACGTTGGTGCAGAACGTGGAGACCTTGGCCCATCTGGCGCTGCTGGCGCGGTTCGGACCCGACTGGTTCCGCGAGATCGGGACACCCGGCCACACCGGGTCGACGCTCATCACCATGTCCGGGGAGGTGGCCCGGCCCGGCGTGTACGAGATCGCCCCCGGCACCTCGATCGCCCACACGATCGCCTCCAGTGGCGGCGCCGCCGACGACGTGCGCGCCGTGCTCGTCGGGGGGTACGCCGGTCGCTGGCTCGACGCCGAGCACTCTCTGCGCCTGGGCCTGAGCGACGATCAGCTGCGGCCGGTAGGGGCGTCCCTGGGTGCCGGGGTTGTAGTGGTGCTGTCCCGGCGGGGTTGCGGGCTGGCCGAGACGACTCGCATCGCCCGCTACCTGGCCGGAGAGTCGTCGGGCCAGTGCGGTCCCTGCGTGAACGGGTTGGCGGCGATCGCCCGGGCCCTAGATCAGGTCCATCGGGGCGAGGGCGGACCGGACACCCTGGCCACCCTGCAGCGCTGGGCCACCGACGTCGCCGGTCGGGGCGCCTGCCACCACCCCGACGGGGCCGCGCGGATGGTGGCCTCGGCCCTCGAGGTCTTCTCGGCCGACGTCGACTGGCACGGGCGCCACCGGCGCTGCTGGGCCGAACCCGTCCGGCCCGATCTCGTGTCCTCGGCACCGCCGAGGAGCCGATGATGGAGACGGCCGGACGTCGTCGCAACATGCGGCTGGTGGTGAACCCCATCACCTGCGAGGGCCATGGGCTGTGCGCCGAGTTGCTGCCCGAGTGGGTCCGCCTCGACGACTGGGGCTACCCGATCGTGAACCCCGATCCCGTGCCGCCCGAGCTGAAGGACCACGCCCGTCGGGCCGTCGCCGCCTGCCCCACCTTGGCCCTGCTCGTCCGGCTCGACTGAGCCGGACGAGCCACAGCCGTCAGGCGTTCTCTTCGGCCGGGTTGAGCGACGCCAGTTCGGCCTCGGCGGTTGCGCCCTCGGTGGCCGGAGGCCGGGCCAGCAGGATGGTCATCGCCAAGGCCAGCCCGACCAGCGCCAGGTCGGCGATGAGACCGGCCTGCATGGCGGCGACCATTCCCGCGCTGGCCAACCTGGAGAAGAAGATGGTGCCGACGGCCGAGATGCCCAGCGTGATCGAGAACTGTTGCGTCGTGGTCAGCACGCCTGACGCCGCACCCGCGGAGCTGCCCGGGACGCTCTGCAGCACCCCCGAGACGATCAGCGGGACCACCAGGCCGCTGCCGATGCCGATGAGGACGAGGACCGGCGACAGCTCGATCGCCGATGCCGACAGCCCCGCCTCGCTCACGACCAACGTGAGCCCGACGATGCCGACCAGCGCGGCCGCGGTGCCCGCCGTGATCACCCACGTGCCCCAACGGGCGTGCAACCGCCGTCCGGCCAACGAGGAGGCAGCGAAGGCGACGCCGAGGGGGGCGAATGTCAGGCCGGCGGTGAGCGGCGAATCGTGCACGCCCTCCTGGAGGAAGACGGTGAGGGTGAGCAGCACGCTACCGAAGAAGGAGAAGAACCCCAGGTTGACCAGGAGCCCCAGGTTGAAGGCGCGATGCCTGAACAGCTCGAGGGGCAACAGCGGGTGACCGCCGCCCTCGCCGAGACGTCGCTCCCACCACAGGAACGACGTCACCAGCAGCGCACCGGCGCCGAAGGACACCCAGGTCCACAGCGGCCAGTGCTGGCTCCGGCCGAGGACGAGGGGAGCGGTGACGGCGCCGATGCCCGTGCTCAGCAGGATCACCCCGAGTGGGTCCAGGCGGTCAGCCAGCGTGGCCCGCGACTCGGGGAGGAGACGGAAGGCAGCCACGATGGCGAAGATGCCGATGGGCACGTTGACCAGGAAGATCGGCCGCCAGCCCAGACCGAGGATGTTCAGGTGCAGCAGCACGCCGCCGAGCACCTGCCCGGACACCGTGCCGAGGCCGACGGTGGCTCCGAACAGCGAGAACGCTCGCGGCCGCTCGGACGGCGGGAAGCTGACGGTCAGCATGGCCAGCACCTGGGGAACCATCGCCGCGGCACCCAGACCCTGGGCCAGACGTCCGGCGACGAGGGCGGCGCCGGTCGGCGCCACGCCGCAGAGGAACGAGGCCACTGCGAACAGCCCCAGTCCGGTCACGAACATCCGCCGCCGGCCGACGAGGTCTCCCAGCCGGGCCCCGGTGACGAGCCCAGCGGCGTAGGTGAACGAGTAGGCGGCCACGATGAGCTCGAGCGTCGCCGAGGAGGCGCGCAGGTCGTGCTGCACGCTCGGTGCGGCGACGTTCACCACGAACACGTCGAACAGGGACATGAACGTGGCCGACAGCACGATCGGCAGCGAGCGCCAGCGACGGGGATCGTAGGTGGGTTCCGCCGCCGCCTCAGCCGCATCCGTTGGCGAGTGCTCTGCGGGTGCCGGCTGACGTTCGGTCATCGTCATGGGGAAGCCGCCCCTCTCGGTGAGTCAGAGAGTTCGATGTACGTAGAACCGTCCAACTCCGCTACCATCTGAGGTATTCCGGCTGAGGCCGGTTGGAGCAGGAACGTGACAATGAACACACAAGAGGGTGTCGGCGTTGCGTGAGCTGCCGGGGCCCGCGGTCGAGGACATCGACCTGGCGTCAGTGATGCACGCGCTGGCCGACCCGTCGCGACTGCGGACGGTGAGCGCCCTGGCCGAGACCACCGAGCTCTGTTGCAGCGATCTGGGCGGGCTGCCCGGCTCGCCGGGGCTGGCCAAGTCGACCCGCTCGCATCACCTGCGGGTCCTGCGGGAGGCGGGTGTGGTCCGGGCGCGCTACGACGGTCAGCGCAAGATGGTGGCGCTCCGCCGTGAGGACCTGGACGCCAGGTTCCCCGGCCTGCTCGACGCCGTACTGGCCGGGGCCAGGTCCGAGACGGCAACCGCCGCCGTCATCACGGTCGACGAGTAAGCGCGACTAGGACTGAGCGACCGGAGCGGGCCCCGGCTCTCAGCCGCCCTGTCCGGTGGCAGGGGAGTTGGTGAGCGTCGCCGTGGCGGACTGACGGGCCCCGTTCCGTGTCCAGGCGACCTGAACGTGGTCGCCTGGATGGTGGGGCCTGATGGCAGAGGATAGGTCGCTGGCGCTGGCGACCGGCTTGTTGTCGAGCGACACGATGACGTCACCCGTCTGGAGGCCGATCTGGCTCGCGGGTGAGCCCGGCACGATCTGCTCGACCAGAGCACCAGACCCACCGGGCGCGCCGGGTGTCGAGCCCGATGCGTCGGCGACACCGACTCCGAGGAAGGCACCGTTCGGGGCCGTCGCGCTCCCGTTGTTGACCCCTTGTCCGGGCTTGAGCTGGGAGATCTTCGTCTTCGCCTGGTTGATCGGGATGGCGAAGCCGATGTTCTGGGCCGGCTCCTGGGAGCTGCCGGTCAGCACGGCGGTGTTCATCCCGACCACCTGACCGGCGGAGTTGACGAGGGGCCCACCGGAGTTCCCGGGGCTGATGGCTGCGTCGGTCTGGAGCAGACCCGAGAGGCTTTCACCCCCGGAGTTGAGGGTGCGATTGAGCGCCGAGATGATGCCCTCGGTGACCGTGGGCTGATTCCCGAGGTCCAGCGCGTTGCCGACGGCCAGGACGTTGTCACCGACCTGCACGGCTCCAGAGTCGCCGAGGGTGACGGTGGGGAGGCCGCTGACGCCCTGGATCTGCACCAGGGCCACGTCCGCGCTGGGGTCCGCCGAGGTGACGGTGGCCGGGTGGGTCTGGCTCTGGCCGGCGAACGTGACGTTCAGGCTCGTAGCGCCCGACACAACATGCGCGTTCGTCAGGACCTGGCCGTTGCTGTTGATCACCATCCCGGTACCCGCCCCCGAGCCGCCGAGGCGACCCCCACCGCCCTGGGTGTTGATGTTGACGACCGCCGGCTCCACCCGGGCGAGGATGCTCTGGACGTCACCGGGCTTCGGCAGCACGCTGGCGTTCGAGCTGAACTTCGGCGTGATGATCGCGCTCGACGAGCTGGAGGGCTTCTCCAGCACCGAGCCGATCACCCCGCCGACCAGGCCGGCGATGAGAATGGCGACGAGACCGGCGACGATCCAGATCCGGCCGGGGGGGCCGCCGCCGTTGCTGCTCGGCTGGCTGGCCGCCGGCTGGGTGAGGGTGGGGCTCTCGGGCGGCGGTGGCCCCGGGGGGTCGAGCGACCACGGCGTGGCGACGGGCCGCATGAACGGATCGGTCTGTGGGCCGGGCGAGGGCCAGCCCTGCTGCGGAACGCTCTGCTCGGGCGAGGGCTGCTGCACCGCCGGCGGCTGGGCGGGGGGCTGCTCCGATGCAGGCTGCTGGACCGGGGGCTGCCCGGCCGGGGGCTGCTCGGCCGGGGGCTGCTCGGCCGGGGGCTGCTGGCCCGCCGGCGACCAGGGCGAGGTCTCCTCGTCGCCCGGCTGCTCCGGCTGTGGGCGATCGAACTCCTGCGACGGACGCTCCTTGCCCTCGTCGGGGCCGCCGGCGTGTCCTTCGCTCATTGCCTCTCTCCCTTCGGCGTCCCTGCGACAGCGTGGCGCCAAGGGAACATCCTGGTCGGCGAGGCTGTGAGGGACCTGAGAAGAGCCTAGGAGCCCCCGAAGAACTGTCGAGCACAACGAGGACCGGGCCCCGCCGGGCCCCGACCGGGGCGGCGAAGCCGCCAGCAACAGACGGCCGGCGGCGGGGTTGGGGTCCCGCCGCTCGGAGGAGGGCGGGGATGGGGCCCCGACCGGGGCGGCGAAGCCGCCAGCAACAGCGCCGACGCCTTAGCATCACCCGTCCATGTCCTTCGTGTTGATCGACAAGCCCCGCCCGCACGTCTCCCTCATCACGTTGAACCGGCCCGAGCGCATGAACGCCATGGCCTTCGACGTCATGATCCCGCTGCGGAAGGCCCTGGAGGAGGTCAGCCTCGACAACGACACCCGCGTCGTCGTCGTCACCGGGGCGGGCGACGCGTTCTGCTCGGGGGCCGATCTGGAGGACTCGGGTGTGGTCCCGGACATCGCCGGGCTGACGACGCCCGGGATCGCCTGGCGGGCCATGGAGCTGCTCCACGACGTGATCCTCGCGATCCGCAGAATTCACCAGCCGGTCATCGGGGCGATCAACGGTCCCGCCATCGGGGGCGGATTCTGTCTCGGGGTGGCAACTGACATCCGTATCGCGTCGGAGCAGGCATATTTTCGAGCGGCGGGGATCAACAACGGTTTGACGTCGAGCGAGCTCGGGATCAGCTACCTGTTGCCCAGGGCCGTCGGATCGTCGCGCGCGTTCGAGATACTGCTCTCTGGGCGCGATGTCGATGCCCAGGAGGCCGAGCGCATCGGCCTGGTGTCGAGGACGGTGCCTGTTCCCGAGCTGCTGGACGCCTGCTACGAGCTCGCCGAACGGATCATCGGCTTCAGCCGGGTGGGCGTGGAGGGCACCAAACGTCTCTTGTGGGCGAGCCTCGACGCCGGCAGCTTGCACGCCCACATGGACCACGAGGGCCATGCCCAGCTCTATGTGCGCCTCACCACGGAGAACTTCGAGGAGGCGGTCCGGGCCCGCAGGCAGCGCCGACCCCCCGTGTATCGCGACTGATCTGGCGCCTCGGCGACTACCTCGTCCAGGCGGGGGGATCATTTGACTTTGGTGGTCTGAACGTGAGGTGAGTTCTCGGACGCGTGGTCGGCGCGTGCGGTCAGCCGCGCTCGCCGAGCCGCTCCGGATTGTCGGTGAGCCACCGCCGCAGGTCGGCCTTGAGCACCTTGCCGCTGGCGTTCCTGGGAAGGCTGTCGACCAGAACGACGTGTCGGGGCGCCTTGAAGCCGGCAAGTCGTGACCGCGCCAGCGCGATCACCTCGGATGTGGGGTCGGTCCCGCTCTGCTGCGGTACGACGAGGGCGCACACGTTCTCGCCCCAGCGGGGGTCGGGCACGCCGATCACCGCCACTTCCCGCACCCCCGGGTGCGAGTGGACCAGGTCTTCGACCTCTCGGGACGCCACGTTCTCTCCGCCGGTGACGATGATGTCCTTCTTGCGGTCGACGATGTACAGCAACCCGGTCTCGTCCAGGCGTCCGACGTCACCGGTGCGAAGCCATCCGTCGCGGATGGTCTCGGTGGTCGCGGGCTCGTCGTCCCAGTAGCCGGACATGACCTGAGCGCCACGGACCAGGATCTCGCCGACGGTGCCCACCGGCACGTCACGCTCCTCGTCGTCGATCAGTCGTAGGGCGACGCCGGGACCGGGCCGGCCGGCGGCGGCGAGCAGATGCTGCTCGCCGGCGAGACCGCGCCGGTGCGCCTCGGGGTCCAGGAACACGGCGTTGCCGGATAGCTCGGTCATGCCGTAGCCCTGGGCGAGCTCCACGCCGAGCTGGCTGCTGGCCCGGGCGACGAGTGTCGGCGGCATCGGCGCCGCGCCGTACGCCACTGATCGAATGGAGGGCACCGACCGACCGAGCCTGTCCAGGTGGTCGAGGAGGGCGTCCAGCATGGTGGCCGCCAGCGAGGTCGTCGTGGCCCGGTACCGCGCCGCAGCCTCGACGAAGTCCGCGGGATCGAAGCGGCGGAGCAGCACGACGTGGCGGCCGTGGCGATGATGGTTCAGGACGTTGTACCCGGCGACGTGGCACAGCGGGAACGGGAAGAGGTACACCTCGTCGGCCGCCACGGGTCGACAGGCGGCGGTGACGTCGACAGCAGCCAGAAGGCTGGTGTGTGTGAGCACGGCTCCTTTCGGAGTGCCGGTCGTGCCGCTGGTGTAGATGATCCACGCTGGCTCGTCCGCCCGCTCCGCGACCGGCGGCGCGGGTGCCGCACTCCGCACGAGGGCTTCGTAGCGGTCGAGATCGAGGATCGTTCGGATCGACGGAATCGATCCGGCGTCCGGGAGGAACTGTTCCGGAGAGCCGGTCGCCCGGATAAGCAGCGTGGCACCCGAACGGGCGACGATCCCGGACAGCTCGGGTGGGGCGAGCCGGTGGTTCAGGAAGACGAGGACGCGGCCGGCGCGGGGCACCGCGTAGTAACACTCCACCCAGGCCAGGGAGTTCTCGCCGATCACGGCGACCCGGTCGCCGGGGTCGGTCAGCGCTTCGACGACGGCGGCGACCCGTGCCACGCGTGCCGCCAGGGAGTGGAAAGTCATCGTCGTCGCCCCGACGGAGACCGCGGCCGCGTCAGGGGTCTCGGTGGCGCTGCGGTCGATGAGATCGTGGAGGAGCACGGGCGGTTCCCGGTCTGTCAGCTCAGGGTGCCGCAGCGGATCCCCGTGAGGGCCACCTGGACCTCCCGGAGGCGTCGGGCGATCTCCGGATCGTAGGCCCGTGGCCTGGCCGTCGAGGGCCACTCGACCACGGTCCGTGTCAGGGTCGGTACGCTGCTCGGGTAATCAGGGAGGGAGGTGGCAACGGCCCTGGCACGCTGCGTGAACGGGCACGACGTGCTCGCAGGCGACCGTTTTTGCGGGCAGTGCGGGTGGGCCGTGCCCGCTCATTGCCCCTACGGGCACCCAGCCCAGCCCGATCACACCTACTGCCGGGATTGCGGCGCGGCCCTGAACGGCGCGGCCCTCCGCCCGGTGGCGGCCTCGGCGTCCCAGCCGGTACCGCCGCCGTCCCTCCCGCCCCCGGCGCTGTTGCCATTGGAGCTGTCGGCAGGCCCGGTCGGTGTCGCACCGCCGACCTGGGCCGGCACGGTCCCACCCCCGTACGAGCCGGCGACCGGGCCCGTCGGTGTCGCACCGCCGCCGTGGCCCCGGACCGGGCCACCCCCGGTGCAGCAACCCGTGGGTCTTGCCGACGCGAACGCAGCTCCGTGGGCCGCCGCGCCGACTGGGCCGCCACCCGGGCCGTCGACGTGGCGGCCCACGGAGCCGTCGGTCGCGCCATCGGCTGGGTTCGGCGAGGGGCCGGGAGCACGGCCGCCGAGGCGCTGGGCTGCGGGCTCGACAACTGCAGCCTTGATTGCCGCGCTGCTCGTGCTCGCGGCGGCGGGCTTGGGCGCCTATGCCGGTGCGACCGGTGGACGGGGCCAGGGAAACGCCGTCTCGGGCCTGCCGGGCACGATCGAGTCTGCGGCGGCCGGGCGCTTCGCCGCTCGGTCCGTGTCACCGTACGCCAACATCGCCCGTGCACCGAGCGTTTCTCCCACGACGGTGCCGGCGCCGGCCGTCGCGCCATCGACCGTCGCACCACCGACCGTCGGGCCATCGACCCTCCCTCCGACGACCGCTCCGCCCGTCGCGCCCGCGGTCAGTGCGCTTCCTGGCCTGGCCTCGCTGACCGGGGACTGGACCGGACACGGCGGAATCCTGCACATCGGAGCTGACGGACAGGGACAAGCGACGTTTCGCGCCTACCGGTTCTGCAGCAACGACCCGACCCCGCCGTGCGACACGATGTCGGGGAGCACGATCGTCGACGGCGGCCACGCCCAGTTCCGTCTGAAGCCCTCGAGCGTGCCTGGCACGGCGACCGGTCAGGTGACGAGCAGCGACGACCCCGAGGCCTTCCAGCCCAGCTTCGCGATGACGGTGGACCTCAGGCCCGGCGACGTGATGCTCGTCACCTCCTCACCGGCCGCGCAGAGCGTCGCCTACTGCGGATCCCGCGCCGCCGCGGGCGCGTGCGGCGCCTGAGGTCGGTCGCTGGCGGCGGCGGACGCACCGCTCCGAAACCTGCCAAGTCGGTGCGACCGGCCATATAGTGCGGGAGAGCCAGACAACCCGCCGGCGGACATGCAATAGGGACTGGCCAATGGGCAGGTGGGTCCCAGTTGGCACGGGGTCGGGGGATAGGTGCACAACCTGAGGCCACATCTCGGCGCCGCACGGAGAGGCACGGAGGAGTCGCGCGAGCAGATCACTTCTGTCCAGGGCCTGGCCGCGCTCTCGCTCGACGCCCTGACGTCCATCTCGTACGGCCCCGAGGCGATGCTGGTCGTCCTCGCGACAGCGGGGGCGGGCGCATTGTCGGCGATCGAGCCGGTCACGGGCGTGATCGTGCTCCTCTTGGCGCTCCTCGTCCTGTCCTACCGGCAGGTGATCGAGGCCTATCCGAACGGTGGGGGCGCCTACGCCGTGTCGAAGGACAACTTCGGCCACCGCGCCAGCCTCCTGGCTGGCGCGTCGCTGATCGTCGACTACGTGCTCACCGTTGCCGTGTCGATCGCCGCCGGTGTCGCCGCCCTGATCTCCGCCTTTCCGGGCCTGGCCAAGCACCCGCTGATCGCGAGTCTCATCATTCTCGTCCTCCTGACGGCCATCAACCTACGAGGACTGGCGACGAGCGCCCGGCTGTTCATCATCCCGACCGCCGTGTTCATCGTCGGCACCTACGTGGTCATCGCCGCCGGTCTGCTTCGTTCGGGACCGGCGCCCGGCTCCGGCGTGATCCCGGCCCCGACGGCCGGAGCGGTGAGCACGGTGGGAGTGTTGCTGCTGCTCAAGGCCTTCGCCAACGGCACCAGCGCCCTCACCGGCGTGGAGGCCATCGCCAACGACGTCCCCGCCTTCCGGGCGCCACGGGCGGTTCGGGCCATGCGCACCGAGGTCATGCTGGGGGCGATCCTCGGCAGCATGCTGATCGCACTGGCCGTGCTAACCGTGAAGTTCCACATCGCGCCGCGACACAACGTGACCGTGCTCAGCCAGATCACCAGCGCCTCGGTGGGTCGCGGAGCGTTGTACTTCACGGTCGACCTGACTACCACCCTCGTCCTGTGCCTGGCGGCCAACACCGCCTTCGGGGGGCTACCGAATCTCGCCAGCATCCTCGCCTACGACAACCTTCTGCCCCATGTGTTCCACCTCAAGGGTGAGCGGCAGGTCTATCGGTACGGCGTGGTGAGCCTGGCTGTCCTGGCGGGCATCCTGCTGATCGCGGTCAACGGCAACACCAACTCGTTGATCCCCCTCTACGCCATCGGCGTGTTCACCGGTTTCACCCTCTCGCAATCGGGGCTCGTCCGGCACTGGCGAAAGACCCGGCCTCCGGGCTGGCGGAACAGAGCAATGCTGAACGGAACCGGAGCGGTGATGACCGCGGCGGCCCTGTTGATCTTCCTCACCACGAAGTTCACCGAGGGTGCCTGGGTCGTGGTGGTCGCCATCCCCATCTTCATGTTCTTGTTCAGCCGGGTGTACGTCTACTACGGCAGGGCAGGGGTGGCGCTGGGCCTGGGATCGACGCCGCCACCTCCCGCACGGGCGGAGACGGTGGTGATCGTGCCCATCAACCGGGTCTCGAACCTGATTGCCGACGCCTTGAGCTTCGCAGAGTCGATGGGCGACCGGGTGATCGCCGTGACCGCGCAGCACGACGAAGACGAGGCCGCTGAGATCCAAGCCGAATGGTCGAGGTGGAACCCGGGGGTCGAGCTGGTTGTCCTGCGGTCTCGCAGCCGCGCGGTGGCGGCGCCGATCGTCGATTACGTCACCTCCCCCGAGGTTCGGGCCCTCGGTCGGGTGGTGGTGCTGATATCCGAGATCGAGCCGCGGAAGTGGCGTCACCAGCTCCTGCAGAACCAGCGTGGCGGCATCCTGGCCAGCCGTCTCCGCCGAGAGACGGACGTCGTGGTGGCCCGACTGCCCTTCCGCCTGAGTGAAGACTCAACCCGGCCCGAGGCGTAGGACACTCCCGTTGGGCACGCTGCGCGCTGCGTTGGTGTCCTGAGCCACGCCGTCCTCGTCGAGACGGGCGGTCGTGTTGTCGCACCCGCCCTGACTCCTCGCCTGGTAGGTCACCGCCACGGCCTCGGGGGCGATCGAGCGGCCGGCGGCCGTGACCGCCCGGAGGCGGCTCCAGCGGACGGTCACCGTGGGGTCGTCGCAACGGGCGAAGACCTCGGACCACACGACGGGGTCGGCCAGGTAGCGGCCGGGGACGTGCAGATCCCGGATCACGGTCTGCTCGCCCGACGACAGGTCGCGCACGGAGGCCCGCCACACGTGCGTGCCGTCGGGTCCAGGTGATGACGGCACCCGCTGCACCCACAACTCGTATTGGCGCCGAGCTTGCCACGGAAACAACCGCGTGTTGGGGTTGCCGTCCAGGCCGGGCAGTCCCGAGAGCGAGCCGCCCAGCTCGCCACCGCCCGCGTGGTAGCCGCCCCAGTTGACTGCTGGCTTCGGTGAGCCGGTCGGAAGCCACTGGAGGCCGGTGTGACCTGCGCCCACGGTGTGTTGCCCATCGTGAAAACCGGCCTGGAGGGCCCAGAAGTACAGCTGCGGCACGCTCGGCGGGACGACGACCTCCAGCACCGCCGTCACCTCGTCGAGCAGCTCGGGGTGGTCGAAACGCCACCACAGATGGAACGAGGACGCCCCGTTGGCCGATGGCGGCGCGCCTCGCACGCGCGGAAACAGCCGGAGCACGCGGACACGGTAGCTCCGGCGGCTCGGCCGCCCCGGACACGCGGCCCTTCCTCGCCGCCGGCGGCCCCTGGCTGCGCGGGTATCCGATGGCTCGAAATAACACCCTTGTGATGAAATAGTGCCGATGACCACTCACGCCCCGTCCCCGGCACCGCCCCTCGGGGAGGACGCACTCGCCGACTTTCACCCGGCCGTTCGCTCCTGGTTCGAGCGCCGCTTTCCCGAGGGTCCCACCGAGCCGCAGCGACTGGGTTGGCCGCAGATCCGCTCGGGGCGGGACACCCTCGTCGCCGCTCCGACGGGGTCGGGCAAGACGCTGTCTGGCTTCCTCGTGGCGATCGACGCCCTCTACCGGGCCCACGAGCGGGGCGAGGGCGTCGCCGGCACCAGCGTCGTGTACGTGTCGCCGCTCAAGGCCCTCGCCGTCGACATCCATCAGAACCTCGAGCGTCCGCTGCGCGAGATCGAGGAGACGGCGAGGGAGCTGGGCCTCGACGCTCCCGACCTGACGGTCGCCGTCAGGACCGGCGACACCCCGAGCTCGGCGCGCGCCGCCATGCTCAAGGTGCCACCGACCTTCCTCATCACGACCCCTGAGAGCCTGTACCTGCTCCTCACGGCCGAGCGGAGCAGGGCACTGCTCCGCCACGTAGACACCCTGATCGTGGACGAGATCCACACCATGGCTCGCGACAAGCGAGGCTCGCACCTGGCCCTCACCATCGAGCGCCTGGAGCACGTGCAGGAGGGGCCAGCCCGAGAGGCCGGCCCAGACGAGCAGCCGGCCCGGGAGGCCGGCCCCGACGAGCAGCCGGCCCGGGAGGGCGGCCCGCAGGAGCACCGTCGGCGCCCCCAGCGCATCGGCCTGTCGGCCACCCAGCGCCCGATCGAGGCCATCGGCCGCCTGCTCGTCGGCGTCGGCGACCGACCGGAGGCGTCCATCGTCGACTGCGGCCATCAACGCCACCTCGACCTCGCCCTCGAGCTCCCGGGCACCGAGCTCGGCGCGGCCGCGTCGACCGAGCAGCTGGGGGAGGTCCTCGACCGGATCGCCGGCCACGTGCGGGAGCACCGCACGACCCTGGTCTTCGTCAACACCCGCCGCCTGTCGGAGCGGTTGGCGCACCAGCTGGGAGAGCGACTCGGCCCGGAGCAGGTGGCGGCCCATCACGGCAGCCTCTCCCGGGAGCGGCGCCAGCGGGTGGAAGCGCGGCTGCGGGCCGGCGATCTGAGAGCCCTGGTCGCCACGGCATCGCTCGAGCTCGGCATCGACATCGGGCCGGTAGAGCTCGTCTGCCAGGTCGGCTCACCGAGGAGCATCGCCACGTTCCTCCAGCGGGTGGGTCGCTCGAACCACTCCCGTGCGGGCACGCCCTCGGGTCGCCTGTTTCCCCTGACCCGGGACGAGCTGCTGGAGTGCGCCGCCCTCCTGACCGCGGTGCGAGCGGGTCGCCTGGACGCCCTCCAGCCTCCGGTCGCGCCTCTCGACATCCTCGCCCAGCAGGTCGTGGCCGAGGTGGCGGCCGAGGAGTGGAAGGAGACAGACCTGCTCGATCTCTTCCGGCACGCGGCGCCGTACGCCGATCTCGAGGACGCCGACTACGAAGGGGTGCTCGACTTCGTGTCCGACGGTGTCCAGACCGGCCGGGGTCGGCGAGCCGCATACGTGCACCGGGACCGGGTCAACGGCTCGCTGCGGGGGCGTCGGGGTGCCCGCCTGGCCGCGCTGACGAGCGGCGGAGCCATCCCCGAGGTCGGTGATTACCGCGTCCTGCTGGATCCCGACGACACCTTCGTCGGCACGGTCAACGAGGACTTCGCCATCGAGTCGATGGCGGGCGACGTGTTCCTCCTCGGCTCTCATTCCTGGCGGATCCGCCGCGTGGAGCAGGGCGTGGTCCGGGTCGTCGATGCCGAGGGCGTCCACCCAACCATTCCGTTCTGGCTCGGCGAGGCACCGGCCCGTACGGACGAGCTCTCGGCCGAGGTCTCGGGCCTGCGCCGGGCCGTGGACGAGAGGCTGGCCGCGGGCGACAAGCCCGGCGCCGTTGCCCACCTGGTCGAGGTGTGCGGCATCGACGCCGAGGCGGCGACCCAGATGGTCGAGTACCTGGCCGCCGGGCGCGCCGTCCTCGGAGTCCTGCCGACGACCGACGACGTCGTGTTCGAGCGCTTCTTCGACGAGACCGGGGGGATGCAGCTCGTCGCCCACACGCCTTTCGGTGGACGGATCAACCGAGGTTTCGGGCTCGCCCTGCGCAAGCGGTTCTGCGCCACCTTCGACTTCGAGCTCCAGGCCGCCGCCAACGACGATGCGGTCGTGCTGTCGCTCGGGCCACAGCACAGCTTCCCGCTGGCCGACACGCCGAGGATGCTGCGCTCACCCACGGTCGAGGACGTGCTCGTCCAGGCGGTCCTGGCATCGCCGATGTTCACCGCCCGCTGGCGCTGGAACCTCACCCGCGCCCTGGCCGTGCTGCGCTTCAGGGGCGGACGGCGGAACCCGCTGCCCATCCAGCGCATGGAGTCCGACGACCTGATGGCCGCCGTCTTCCCGGCGCTGGCCGCTTGTCAGGAGAACGCCGTCGCCGGACCGGTCGCCGTTCCCGGTCACCTGCTCGTGCGCCAGACGCTCTACGACTGCCTCCACGAGGCGATGGACATCGACGGACTGCGTCACCTCGTCGGACGCCTGGAGACGGGCGGAGTTCGGGTGCACCTGGTGGAGACGGCCGAGCCGTCCGTCCTCGCCCACGAGATACTCAACGGGCGGCCGTACACCTTCCTCGACGATGCCCCGCTCGAGGAGCGGCGCACTCGAGCCGTCCAGCTCCGCCGCAGCCTGCCCGTGGACGCCGACCAGCTCGGTCGGCTCGACGAGACTGCCATCGCCCGGGTCCGAGAAGAGGCCGCACCCGAGCTGCGCGACGCCGAGGAGCTTCACGACCTGCTGCTGTCGCTCGTGGTGGCCCGCCCCATGCCCGATCATCAGGACTGGTTCGAGCAGCTGCCGGCGGCCGGCCGGGCGACGACGGCGATGGTCGCCGGGGGAGCACTCTGGTGCGCGATCGAGCGGCGCCGCGAGGTCGAGGCGCTGCTGCCCGAGGCGGCGTTTGCGCCTGACCTCCCGGTGCCCGCAGCCGTGGCGTCCGGCCCGCCGCCGGACCCCGACGAGACGGCGCCCGAGGTCATCCGCGGCCACCTCGACGTGACCGGCCCGGTCACGGTGGAGGACCTGGCGCAGCGGACGGCGTTGTCGGCCGGGACCGTCCGCATCGCCCTCGGCCGTCTGGAGGCCGAGGGTTTCGCCATCCGCGGCTCGTTCGACCCAGGGGTCGAGGTCGAGGAGCAGTGGTGCGCGCGGCGACTGCTCACGCGTATCCACTCCTACACCCGGACCCGGCTCCGGCAGGAGATCGACCCCGTGACGGCTCAGGACTTCATGCGCTTCCTCCTGCGGTGGCAGTACGCCGCTCCGGGCGCCCAGCGCCAGGGGCGGCGGGGTGTGCTGGCCGTCGTCGATCAGGTCCAGGGCTTCGAGGTGGCCGCCGGCGCGTGGGAGGAGGCCGTCTTCCCGGCTCGCGTCGAGGGATACCAGTCGCCGTGGCTGGAGGACCTGTGCCGGTCGGGCGAGCTGGCGTGGGGACGGCTAAGCGTGCGGTCACAAGACTCGGATGGGTCGCCCCGACGGGGCGCGGCCACGCCGTCCCGGGCCACTCCCATCACCTTCGCCGTGCGAGAGGACCTGCCGTGGCTGCTCCAGGCCTACCGGGGCGACGCCGAGCCCGTCGAGCCCGCCCACGGGGCGGCCCGGGAGGTTCTCGAAGCCCTCGAGGCCCGGGGAGCGCTGTTCCACTCGGAGCTGCGGGCGTTCACCCGGCGGCTTCCGGTCGAGGTGGAAGAGGGCTTGTGGGATCTCGTGTCGCGAGGCCTGGTCACGGCCGACGGGTTCCAGGCCGTTCGGTCCCTCCTGTCGGCCAGGGAGATGTGGCGCCGGCGACAGCACGGCCACGACCGGAGGCGCGCCCTCGGCCGCCGCCGGGCCTCGGCGTGGCGCGAGGGCGGAGAGGGCCGGTGGGCCCTGCTGCCGGACGCCCAATCCGTTGACGACGCCGACGGCTTGGCCGAGACGGTGGCCGAGCAGCTGCTGGCCCGCTGGGGAGTGGTCTTCTGGGATCTCATGACCCGCGAGAACCTGGCTGTTCCCTGGCGCGAGGTGATCTGGGCCCTCCGTCGCATGGAGGCGAGGGGTCTCATCCGTGGCGGGCGCTTCGTGTCGGGCTTCGTCGGCGAGCAGTACGCGCTGCCCGACGCTGTCGAGGAGCTGCGTCGGGTGCGGCGGGCCCAGCGCGCCGGCGAGGTGGTCCGCGTCAGCGCCGCCGATCCGCTCAACCTGGTGGGCATCGTGGTTCCCGGCGCCCGAGTCCCGGCAATTCGGTCGAACCGGGTGGTGTACCGCGATGGCCTGCCCGTAGACCCCGGGCTCGGAGGCTCGGCGCCCCCCGTCGGACGATCGCAGGGTACCTTCGAGGTTCGAGACGCGTAGGCAACGAAGGGGAGAGGCAATGGGATTGTTCGACAAGGCCAAGGCCAAGGCAGAGGAGCTGGCCGACAAGGCCCAGGCGGCCGCGACGGACCACGATCTCTCGGGGAAGGCCGACAAGGCCGGCGAGAAGACCGGGGAGCTCGCCGCCAAGCTCGAGGCCAAGGCCGACGAGCTCGCCGGCAAGGCCCAGAACGCGGCGGCCGACCGCAAGGACACGATGTCGGGAGCGATCGACAAGGCGGCGAAGACCGCCGACGACAAGACCAAGGGCAAGTACCACGACAAGATCGCTGGTACGGCGGACAAGGCCCAGGGGTACGTGGAGCGTCTCGAGCGACGCGACGCTGGTGGTGGGTCGAAGGGCGAGGGCGACGAGGGCCCGCCCAGCCCCGGGGATCAGTAGCGCCCCGGCGATCCCCCGTTATCTGAGCGGTAACACCGGTGCCGACTCGGTGATCGTGGCGGTGATGGCGCCCAGCTGCTCCACCTCGAGGCGGACCTCGTCGCCCGGGCGGAGCCACGGATAGCGCTCGAGGCCGTGGAGGCCCGACAGCTCGAGGATGCAGCCGCTGCCGACTGTGCCGCTCCCGAGCACATCGCCGGTCTCCACCCGGGTGCCCCGCGAGGCATAGGCGAGCATCTGTCCGAAGGACCAGTACAGCTCGGCGAGATTGCCCCGGCTGTACGGGACCCCGTTGACCGAGGCGGTCATCTCGAGGTCGTAGGCGCGGCCCTGACGCCGCGACTCGAGCTCGTCCGGTGTCACGAGGACCGGACCGAGTGACGTGGCCGAGTCCTTGCCCTTGGCGGGTCCGAGGAGCTGGCGCATCTCCCGCATCTGGAGGTCGCGCGCGCTCCAATCGCACAGGACCATGTAGCCGGCGATGTGCGATTCGGCCCGCTCGGGCGAGAGATTCGTCCCGGGGCGGCCCACGACGGCGGCGATCTCCAGCTCGTAGTCGAACTGGGAGCTGCCCGGCGAGACAGCCACGTCGTCGTGTGGCCCGCAGACGGCGGCCGGGTTGGTGAAGTAGAAGACAGGCAGCTCGTACCAGTCGGGGTCGACATCCTGGCCCAGGCGCCGGCGGCTGTTGGCCACGTGGGACTCGAAGGCCATGAAGTCCCGAATCGACGGGGGCATCGGGACCGGTGAGCGGAGACGAGCGCCGCTGATCGGGACGATCTCGAGGGGACTCGACACGGCCCGCTGGGCCGCGGCGTGCATCGTCGCCTCGTCGCCCAGCAGGTCGAGCAGCCTCGTAGGCTCCTCCAGGCCGCGGATCAGGTCGTCGCGAACCAGGCCCGGACGGTCGGCACCGAGGGTCGGCGACGTGTACGTGACCCAGCGCATGCTCGACACCCTCTCCGGCCCGAGGCGAAGATAAACCCCGTGATCCCTTACGAGCGAGGACTCCATGTTGTCGGCCCCGGCGCGTACGCCTACCTGCAACCCGACGGCGGCTGGGGTTGGAGCAACGCCGGGCTGGTGCTCGGTGACGACGAGGCGCTGCTCGTCGACACCCTGTTCGATCTGCGCCTGACCGGCGAGATGCTGTTGGCCATGCACGGCCAGCTGGGGGGGCGGCCGATCTCCACGGTGGTGAACACGCACGCCAACGGCGATCACTGCTTCGGCAACGAGCTGATCCCGGATGCCGAGGTGATCGCATCCCGGGCCGCGGCGGCGGAGATCTCCGACGCCCCGCCCGGGCTCCTCGGACAGCTGGTGTCCGCCGACCTCGACGAGCCTCTGGCGGGATTCGTGAAGGACGCCTTCGGCCCCTTCCACTTCGACGAGATCACGCTTCGGTCGCCGACCCGGACCTTCGATGGTCGCCTCGACCTCGACGTGGGAGGCCGCCGGGTTGAGCTCCTGGAGGTCGGGCCCGCGCACACCCTGGGCGACGTCATCGTCCACGTCCCTGACGCCGGGACCGTCTTCACCGGCGACATCCTCTTCGTGGGGGTCACGCCGGTGATGTGGGCCGGTCCGATCGCCAACTGGATCGCGGCGTGCGATCGCATCACCGCGCTCGGCGCCGAGACCATCGTCCCCGGTCACGGTCCGGTGACCGGCGCCAGCGGCGTGAGCGGGGTGCGCGCCTATCTGGTGTGGGTTCGGGACGAGGCGACCAGCCGGTTCGAGGCGGGGATGTCCGCCGCCGACGCCGTGCGCGACATCGACCTCGGCCCGTTCGCGGGCTGGGTGGACACCGAACGGATCGTCGTCACCGTCGACAGCATCTACCGGGAGCTGGACCCCACGCGGGAGCGGTCGGGCGTGTTGCAGCTGATCGAGGCGATGGCCTCGTACCACTGAGCGCGCCATGAGGCTGCGGCGCGGAGGACGTGCGGCGATCGCAGGCGCGGGCCTGGTCGCCGCTCTCGTCGTCGCCTCGTGCGGCTCCGGTTCCAACGGGGCCTCGACTAGCGCGGGCACGGCGACGACGGCGGCGCCGACGGGGCGACCGCCGGCCGGGCCCTTCGCCGTCGGCATGCTGGTCCGTCCGTTCGTCGACACCAGCCGGCCGACGGCGGCGCAGGGCGGCGCCCCCGCCAAGCCCAGCCGCACGCTGGTGACGACGATGCTGTACCCGGCGCTCGGCCCGCCCGGCCCCGCCGCCCGGCCCAACGCTCCGCCGGACACCGCCGCCGGACCGTTCCCGCTCGTCGTCTTCGCCCCCGGGAGCGGGGGCGCGCCGGCCGACTTCGGTGCCCTGCTCGGCTCGTGGGCCGAGGCGGGGTACGTGGTCGCCGCCCCAGAGTTCCCGCTGACCGGCGCCCACGCGCCCGGTGGTGCGGTCGTCGCCGACTACGTCAACCAACCCGGTGACGTCCGGTTCGTCATCGACCAGATGGTGCGGGCTCCGCCGGTCGAGCTGGCCGGCATGGTGGACAGCGGGCGGATTGGGCTGGCCGGCCACTCGCTCGGAGGTGTGACGACCATGGGAGTCGCCTTCAACACCTGCTGTCTCGACCCGCGGGTGAGGGCCGTCGTCGTGATGGCGGGGTCACCGCTGCCCTTCCCCGGAGGCACGTACTTCGGCCGGGTGGCGTCGCCACCGGCGCTGTTCATCCAGGGCTCCGCCGACGAGAGGGTGGTCCCCGACACGAGCGTCCTGGCCTACAACCGGGCCCGGCCGCCAAAGGCCCTGGTGATGATCGTCGGCGGCACCCACAGCAGCCCGTACCAGGGCGATCAGCTCACGCGCCAGGTCGACCTGGTCGCTCGGATGTCGATCGACTTCCTTGACCGGTACCTCGAGGGACGGCCAGCCGGCGCCGCCCAGCTGCGACAGGCCGTCGACTCGTCCGGCGGGCTGGCCACGCTGCGGGAGACAGGACTCTGAGCTCGTCCGGGGTATCGTTTGGCCGATAATCATTTGTGGAGCGAACGATCAGCCATGGCCATGGGGCGCGTAGACCGCGAGCAGAGAACCGAACGTCCGGTCGATAGCGGGCCGGTGGCTACCCCGCCGGGCCCGGCGGAGGACGCGCAGATCATCAGGACGGTCGACCTGACCAAGGTGTACCCGGGCACTGATTTCAAGGCGGTCGACTCGCTCAACCTCTCCGTTGGCGCCGGCGAGATCTTCGGCCTGCTCGGCCCCAACGGCGCCGGGAAGACGACGACGGCGGGGATGCTCACCACCCGGGTGATCCCGACCAGCGGCGAGGCCTTCGTGGCCGGGATCGACGTCGTCGCCCACCCGGCCCTTGCCAAGCAGGTCATCGGCGTGGTGCCCCAGGAGAACACCCTGGACCGCGCCCTCAACGTGTGGGAGAACCTCTTCTACCACGGCCGGTTCTTCGGCATGTCGAGCAAGGACGCCCGGTCCGCCGCCGACTTCATGCTCGACCTGTTCCAGCTGTCCAAGTGGGGGGAGGCGTCGGTCTACGCCCTCTCCGGTGGGATGGCCCAGCGCCTCATGGTGGCCCGAGCCATCCTGCACCGGCCGGCGATCCTGTTCCTGGACGAGCCCACCGCGGGCCTCGATCCCCAGAGCCGCATCGCCCTGTGGGAGATCCTGACCCTGCTGCACGACGGCGGGCAGACGATCCTGCTGAGCACGCACTACATGGAAGAGGCCGACCAGCTGTGCGACCGGTTGGCGATCATCGACCACGGTCTGATCCTGGCCCTGGACACGCCGGCGGGCCTCAAGGCCAGTGTTGGGGCCGACACGATCGTCACGGTGAGCGCCAACGGCGACCTCGCCTCCCTGGCTGACCTGCTCGAGAGAGAGGTCGAGGGCGTCACCCAGACCCACCAGGTCGACGGCACGGTACGGCTCCACGTCAAGGGGGCCTCGCGCGTCCTGCCCCAGGTGGTGACGGCCGCCGAGCGGGGCGGGTTCGAGGTCAACGACCTGTCGGTCGCCGAGCCCACCCTGGAGACCGTGTTCATCAACCTCACCGGAAAGGAGCTGCGCGACTGATGGCCACGATCAGTGTCGAGGCACCCTCCAGCGTGGTGACCCACCCGACGCGTTCGGCGGTGCAGGCAAGCCGGGCCGCGTTCGTCGCCCTCCTCCAGCGGGACCTGGCGGTCCTGCGCAAGGACCTCGGCCTGTTCCTGGGGCGGACGGTCATCCAGCCGTTTCTGCTGGTGTTCGTGTTCCTGTACGTCTTCCCGACCATCGGCCAGGGCATCGGTGGCGGCCGGGGGACGGCGGGCGAGTCGGCGTTCGCCACCATCCTCGTCGCCGGGGTGGTCGGCCTGTCGATCATGTTCCAGGGCATCCAGTCCGTCGCGCTCCCTATGGCGACCGAGTTCGGCTACACCAAGGAGATCCAGGACCGGGTGCTCGCACCACTCCCGGTGACGCTCGTCGCCGTGGGGAAGGTCACCACCGGGGCGATCCAGGGACTCATCGCAGCCCTCATCGTCTTCCCCATCGCCTCCGTGGTGCACGCCAAGAACGTGACCGCCCACCTCGCCATCCACTGGCCCGTCGTGGTGACACTCATCCCGCTGACCTGTGTCATGTGCGCCAGCCTCGGTCTGCTCATCGGCTCGCGGGTCGAGCCCCGCAACATCGGGGCCATCTTCGGGTTCCTGGTGCTGCCCATGACCTTCCTCGGTGGCACCTACTACCCCTGGACGAGCCTCTCCGGCCTGAAGATCGGGGGATGGTCGTGGCTGCAGACGGTGGTGCTGATCAACCCGCTCATCTACGTCACGGAGGGATTCCGGGCCGCGCTGACCAGAGCGCCCCACATGCACCTGTACATCATCTATCCGGTGCTCATCGGGTTCTGCGTCGTGTTTCTGTGGTACGGGTTCCGGCATTTTCGCAAGCGGGTGCTCGCGTAGACCTTTAGGGCGACAGGCGCTCGAGGATCCAGCCGTCGCCCTGGCGGCGGTAGCGCAGGCGGTCGTGGAGCCGGTCCTCCTGGTGGTGCCAGAACTCGATCCAGTCCGGCACGACCCGGTAGCCGCCCCACGTGGGCGGGCAGGGGACCTCGCCGTCGCCGAAGCGCTCGACGAGCTCGGCCACGCGATCTTCGAGGACGTGGCGCCCGGGGATGACTGCGCTCTGGTGTGAGGCCCACGCCCCGATCTGGCTGGCGCGGGGACGCGTCCGCCAGTAGTCCTCGGTCTCCTGGCGGGAGACGCCGTGGACGGCTCCGCCCACCCGGACCTGGTGATCGGGAGGCCAGTGGAAGACGAGGGCGGCCCGGGGATTGGCGCGTAGATCCGAGGCCTTTGCGCTCTCGTAGCTGGTGTAGAAGACGAACCCCCGGTGATCGACGTCTTTCAGCAGGACCACGCGTCCTGCAGGCACGCCGTCCGGCGTCCCCGTCGCCACCACCATGGCGTCGGTGGCGGCCTCCTCGTGCCAGCGCCGGAACTGTCGTATCGGGTCAGGATCGAGATCCTCCTCTCGCAGAATGGCCACAGCACGATTGTGCGCCGCTAGGTGATGCGCGAATCAAACACAGGCGTTACAGTGTCTTTGCGAGCCAGAGGGCGGTGGCCGTATGACAACCCGGGGGGAGCAGCGATGCCACCGTTGGTCGTAGGCGGCCGATATCAACTTGTCCACAGGCTTGGATGGGGCGGGATGGCTACCGTCTGGCGTGGCGAGGACCTCATCCTCGGGCGCCCGGTGGCCGTCAAGATCCTCCACGAGGGCCTGGCCCAAGACGAGGGCTTCCGTGGGCGCTTCGAGCGAGAGTCGCACCACGCTGCCCGCTTGACGCATCCGAACATCGTCACCGTCCACGACTCGGGCCAGGACGGCGAGACCCTCTTCATGGTGATGGAGCTGGTCGAGGGTGAGTCCCTGCGTTCGATCCTCTCGTCTGCCGTGGGACCGGTGGCCCTGGGCCATGCGACCCGCCTTGGTCGCCAGGTGCTCGCCGCGCTGTCGCACGCGCACGCCCGTGGCATCGTGCATCGCGACATCAAGCCAGCGAACATCTTGATCAACTCCGCTGACGTGGTGAAGGTGGCCGACTTCGGCATCGCCAAGGCGGCCGAGGACACGACAGACCTGAGCCCGGCAGGGATGGTCATCGGCACCGCCGCCTATGTCTCGCCCGAGCAGGCGGCTGGTCGCCCCGTGACGCCCGCGTCCGACCTCTATTCTCTGGGCTGTGTGCTGTACGAGTGCCTAGCCGGACAGCCCCCGTTCGTCGGTCCCAGCGTCCTGGCTGTCGCTCTCAAGCACCACAATGATCAGCCAGCACCGTTGCGGTCGTGGCTGCCGACCGTGCACGTCGAAGTCGAGCGCGTCGTGATGCGGGCACTGGAGAAGGACCCGGGCCGGCGCTTCGCCTCGGCGGCCGAGATGGACTCGTCCTGGGTGCGATCTGTCGCCCAGGACCCGTCGAGCCTCTCGTTGGTCGGCTCTCACCTCGATCGACGCGCGGACGACGGTTGGCGGGAGTTCGTCCCCGCCGGGCGCACAGCGTCGACGGGCAACATGGAGCAGCTCTTCGTCGATTGACGTTCGTCGGCTGGGTGTCAGCCGAGCTACACGGGGTCGGGGTTCATCGCTTGAAGGTTGGCGTAGGCTGCCGCCGCCGTCTGCGTCCGCGGCCCTGGGGAAGCGGGCAGCGCGGTCCCGTCGACGGCCCGAATCGCCTGCACGTTGCGAGTGGCCGAGGTGAGGAAGGCCTCCTCGGCTCGGGCGAGGGCCGCGATGGGGGCGTCACGTTCGACGACGTCGAGCCCGCAGCACTCGATGATCAAGTTCCTCGTCACCCCGCCCAGGCAGCCGGCCGACAGCGGCGGGGTCAGCAGCAGACCGTCGACAACCAGGAAGACGTTGGTGCCGCTTCCCTCGCAGAGGTTGCCGGCCGTGTTGGCGAAGATCGCCTCCGTTGCCCCGTGTCGCCTTGCCTCGGCCAGGGCCAGCACGTTCTCGGCGTACGACGTGGTCTTGATCCCGACGAGGGCGCCTCGCTCGTTGCGCGGCCACGGGACCGTGACGACATCGGTGATCGGAGGGCGATCCGGGAGCGGGCCCAGCAGCACGGCCGTCGTCGGCGTCCCGTTCCCCCGGTCGGAGCCGAGCGGCCCTGTCCCGCTCGTGTAGACGAGCCGCATGACTGCGTCGGTGGCGCCACTGGCGGTGGTCACCTGATCGACGGCGGCGCGCAGGGCGCCGGTCTCAGGAGCCGGCAGGCCGAGGGCGACGGCCGACCGCACCAGGCGGGTGAGGTGCCGGGTGGCGGCCAGGGGACGGCCGTCGCGCACGGCGATCGTCTCGAAGACACCGTCGCCGACGGTAAGGCCGTGGTCGAAGACGCCGACCTGGGAGTCGTCATGCTCGAGCAGCTCCCCGTTCACCCACACCTTCATGGACCGGCGTTGGTGGAGCTCTCGTCGGTGGCCCACACGTCAGCCAGGAAATCGGCCATCTCTTGCGTGAGGCGGTCCGGCCACAGCCGCAGCTCCAACGGGGAGCGGGCCCGCACCAGGTGACTGTCTGGTAGCTCGCGCACGAGGTTGGTCGCGTCGTTCAACGGGTGGATGAGGTCGTTCCGGTGGCCCAGCACCAAGGCTGGCACGTCGATGGTGCGCCGCTCCTCGACCGAGGGCGCAGTGGGGCCGACGAGGATGCCGTGGAGCACGGCCGCCATCTGCCCGGGCGAGAGCGACGCCGCGTTGACGAAGCTGTTGAGCGGGGCGAAGGGCGTTCTCGGGAGGCCTCGCGCCAGCCTGCTGAGGGCAGCGGCGAAGGGTGTGGCGTAGTGCAGCGCCAGCACGAGCGGCACGAACAGCACCGCTGCCGCCGGCACGGCCCACTCGAGCGCCGGCATCTCGAGCACGAGCCCACGGACCCGTTCCGGGTTCAGCACGGCTGCCTGGAGGCTCACGTTGGCGCCGAGCGAGACGCCGCCGAGGACCGCCTGGTCGGCGCCCAGCTCGTCGAGCAGGGCGAAGACCTGATGGGCGTAGAGGTCGATGCGGTACAGCGAGGCGTGCTCGGGCTTGTCGCTCCGCCCGTGCCCGAGCAGGTCGAGGAGCACGACCTTGTTGCCCCGGCGGGCCAGCGCCTCGGCGATCCCCCGGTTGATGTCCGCGTCGAGGAGGATGCCGTGCAGGTAGACGAGTAGGCGGTCGCCCTCGCCGTGTACCTCGTACGCCAGCTCCCGCCCCTCGAAGCGGAAGGTCCGGGTGTCGGCGGCGCGGGTGGTACGGCCGGTTGATCGGCCCCGTATCGGGACGATGGAGTGATCGGATGGGTCGAAGGCCTCGGCCGTCATTCCCCCAGCCTACGGGGTTCGGCGTGAGCGACACCGGAGCGTGTCGACCGCCGCGACCGTCTTGTAGCTCGTCAGCGGCGGAGCTCGAGCCCCTTCCACACCGTGGCCACGGCGGTCTCGGCCCACCTCGGCGGGCGCTTCCTGCCGGCCAGATGGCGGGCGATGAATGAACCGATGAGCATCTCCATGACCAGGTCGAGGTCGGCATCGGGGCGGATGAGGCCGAGCTCCTGGGCTCGCCGCAACAGCTCTCGACTGCGCCGCTGACGGGGGTGAATGATGCGCTGACGATGCAGCTCGGTGAACTCGGAGTCTTCCCCGTCGCCCAACAGCGACGCGATCACGTCGAGGCCGACGTCTTCGTGGACCCTCTCGAAGTTGTCCAGGAAGTCCACCAGATCGCGCTGCGGGTCGTCGGATGCCGGCAGGAGCTCGTCGACCGGGATCATGGCGGCCAGGGCGGCGGTGGCCAGGTCGGCCTTGTTGCGGTAGCGCCGGTAGATCGTCGTCTTGGCCACGCCCGCCCCGGCCGCGACCGCCTCGACCGACAAATGCCGGTAGCCGCTGTGCTTCAACAACCGCAGCGTGGTCGCGAGGATCGCCTCATCGGTCTGCTCGTCCCGCGGCCGGCCGCGGGAGGCCACCGGGCCAGCGGCGTCGACCACTAGGACGCCCCCACCGCGGCGGCGGCATCGGGCTCGTACGACGTCACGACGAAGTCCCGCTGTCGGATCAGCACGGCCGCCAGCACGGCCCCGACGAAGGCGGTCACCGAGGCCACGATGAACAGCTCGTTGAGTCCGCTGATGAAGGCCTGGTTGGCCGCGTGGCTGACCGTTCCCCGGAACTGGGGTGGCACTGCGGAGAGGACCTGCTGGCTGCCGCCGGCGGCGACGCCCTGGGCGATCTGGCTGGTGTGGGCGGCGGCCGGGGTGCCGGCCAACAGGTCGCCCAGCTTGCTCTGGACCTGGCTCTGGAAGAGCGCCCCCAGATAGGCGATCCCGGTGGCGAGCCCGACCTGGCGGAAGGTGTTGTTGATGCCGGACGCCATGCCACTGCGCGCCGGCTCGACCACCCCGACGGCGGCCGAGGCCAGCGGCGGGTTGATCATCCCGATCCCGATGCCGGCCAGGATGAAGCCGGGCAGCAGCCCGGTCCACGTGGCGCCGAGCTGCCGGCCGCCCATGAGGACCAGGGCGATTCCCACCAGCGCCAGCCCTCCAGCGAGGAAGATGCGGATCGGCACCCGGGCCGACAGCTTCCCGGCGATCGGGGCGACGACGAACGCGAGGAGGGTGACGGGAAGGTAGACGAGGCCGGCCTTGAGGGGGCTGTAGCCGAGGACGTTCTGGAGATACAGGCTGATGTAGAGGAACATCGAGAACATCGAGGCGGCGATGAAGAAGGCCGTCGTCGAGGCGCCCACGAAGGCGGGCTTGCGGAAGAGGCTGAGATCGAGCATCGGGTGCCTTCTCCGGGCCTCGATCGTCACGAATGCCACCATGGCCACACCCGAGCCGATGAGGAAGGACAGGATCAGAGGGCTCGTCCAGCCGTCGCTGTTGCCACGGATCAGGGCATAGACCAGCAGGGCCAGCGCTCCGCTGAAGGTGACGGCTCCAGGCACGTCGACCCGACTGGGACTTGGGTCGCGTGACTCGGTCACATAGCGCAGGGTGAACGCGACGGCCAGGACACCAATGGGGACGTTGACGAGGAATATCGACTCCCAGCCGAAGGCGTCGGTCAACACGCCCCCGAGGAGAGGACCGATCGCCACGGCGCCGCCGATCACGGCCCCGAGAATCCCGAACGCCGTCGCCCGCTCCGGTCCCCGGAAGGCCTGGGCGATCAGGGCCAGCGAGGTGGCGAACATCATGGCCCCGCCGATGCCCTGGAGGGCTCGGGACGACGTCAACATCAGCGGATTGACGGCCAGGCCGCACAGCAGCGACGCGGTCGAGAAGACGACGAGGCCGATCGTGAAGATCCGGCGACGCCCGATGAGATCGGCCACCGATCCCGAGACCAGCAGCACCGCGGCCAGGGTGAGGGCGTAGGCGTCCACCACCCACTGGAGGTCGGAGAAGCTGGAGTGGAGCGAACGCTGAATATCGGGGAGGGCGATGTTCACGATCGTGATGTCGAGCAGCAGCATGAACGTGCCCACCGACACGGCGGTGAGCGTCATCCACTTTCGATCGACCATGTGACCTCCCGGAGTGGTGTGCACCTGGCGCCCGCCCGAGCGCCGCCATCAGCTACGCAACGTATCGTATCCAAAGTCTGGACTGGGCAACATCTTTGACCAGACCGTGGCTGTGGCCCACGTCACGTGGTGTTTTGTGGACCGAAGGCGTAGCCTCACAAACCGTGGGGACGGTCGCTGGGGACCCGACTTGGAAGGAGGCGCTGCACCGCGGTGTCTCGCGGCGAG
>DASXCO010000172.1 GCA_036491125.1 Acidimicrobiales bacterium
GGCTCGGAGAAGGCGAAGTTGCCCAGGTTCCGGCTGGACTGCCCGGTGCCTTCGCAGGTCGGGCAGACCTTGGGCACGGTGCCGGCCTTGGCCCCGGTGCCCCGGCAGACCGGGCAGGGCCCGTCGCCGGTCAGCTTGAGCGGGACCGTGGTGCCGTCGACCGCGTCGCCGAACGACAGGGTGGCCTCGGTCTCCACGTCGGCGCCGCGGCGCGGCCGGGTCTGCTGAGTTCCAGCCCGGCCGCCGCCACCGAACATCCCGCCCAGGATGTCGCCGAGGCCGCCGCTGCCGGCGTTCCCGCCGGTCCCGCCAGCCCCGCTGCCACCGAACAGGTCACCGAGGTCGAATCCGAAACCGCCGCCCGGCTGGCCCGGCTGACCGGGACGGCCGGGGGCCCGGAACCCACCGCCGAACATCGAGCGGGCGTCGTCATACTCCTTGCGCCGCTTCTCATCGGACAGGGTGTTGTAGGCCTCGGAAATCTCCTTGAAGCGTTCCTCGGCGTCACGGTCACCCTTGTTGGCGTCCGGGTGGTACTTGCGGGCGAGCTTGCGGTACGACGACTTGATCTCGTCAGCCTTCGCGGTCTTAGGGACGCCCAGGACCTTGTAATAGTCCTTCTCCAGATAATCCTTCGTACTCATCTGGTGTGCTCAACGCTCCCCTCACCGCTCATTTTCACTGGTTGTCCTGGTCCTGCTGCGCTTGCGCGCCCGGCTCAGCGGATCCGTCCGGGCCGGTGGCGGGCTCCGCCACCACAACCCGGGCCGGACGCAGGATCCGGTCGCCGACCTTGTAGCCCGGCTGGAAAATCTCCGTCAACGTGACGTCGGTGACGTCGGGCGAATAGGAGGTGGCTACCGCCTCGTGCACCTTCGGGTCGAACGGTTCGCCCGTCTCCCCGTAGGTCACCAGGCCGAGCTTGGACACGGCCGACTCGATGGTCTCGGCGACCGACTTGAAGCCGCCGGACAGCTCGTCGTGCTGGCGAGCCTGGCCGATGGCGTCCAGCGCCGGCAGCATCTCGGTCAGCACGTTGGCCAAGGCCAGCTCGCGCATGGCCGTACGGTCACGGTCCACCCGCTTGCGGTAGTTCGCGTACTCCGCCTGGAGCCGCTGCAGGTCGGCCGTGCGCTCGACGAGCTGCTCCTTCATCATTTCCATCTCTTTGCCTTCACCCGTCTCGCCGGACGCAAGGGGCAGGTCCGCCTCGGCGGCCTGGCCGATTCCGCTCCCGGAGCTGGCGGCCGCCGGGCCCGGGCCGGGCGCGGAGCCTTCCGGCTCCGCCCCCTGCCCGTGCTGCTGGTCACCCTGGGGGCTTTCGCCCTGGGGGCCCGCGGCGTCCGCCGGGGCGAAACCGCCCGGCTTGGAGGCCGCGTGCCTGCCCCGGTGCCTGTCCGGCTCCCTCACCTGACCGGTCACGGGGTCGATACGCCGGTGATCGTGGACCACCGGCCCGTTGCCCTGTTCCTCAGGTGGGTTCATCAAGCAGCGCCGCCTTCGCGGGTGTCCTCGGGACCCTCGTCGACGATCTCCGCGTCCACCACGTCGTTGTCGCTGTCCTGCGCCGCGCCGTCGCCGGCCGCTGCGCCCTCAGCTCCACTGGCCTGCTGCTCGGCCTGCGCCTGGGCGTAGATCGCGCTGCCCATCTTCTGGCTGACCTGAGCCGCCTTCTCGCTGGCCTCACGGATGGTCTCGGTGTCGCTGCCCTCGAGCGCCTTCTTCAGGTCGCCGATGGCCGACTCCACCTCGGACTTCACATCGTCCGGAACCTTCTCGGCGTTCTCGGCCAGGAACTTCTCGGTCGTGTACACGAGGGTGTCGGCCCGGTTGCGGACTTCGGCCTCCTCGCGGCGCTTCCGGTCGTCCTCGGCGAACTGCTCGGCGTCCCGGACCATCTTGTCGATGTCGTCCTTGGCCAGCGCCGAACCACCGGAGATGGTCACCGACTGCTGCTTGCCCGTGCCCAGGTCCTTGGCGGACACGTTCACGATGCCGTTGGCGTCGATGTCGAACGCCACCTCGACCTGCGGCACACCGCGGGGCGCGGGGGCGATGCCGGACAGCTCGAACATGCCGAGCTTCTTGTTGTACGCGGCGATCTCGCGCTCACCCTGGAACACCTGGATCTGCACCGAGGGCTGGTTGTCGTCCGCGGTGGTGAAGATCTCCGACCGCTTGGTCGGGATCGTGGTGTTGCGCTCGATGAGCTTGGTGAAGATGCCGCCCTTGGTCTCGATGCCCAGCGACAGC
>DASXCO010000173.1 GCA_036491125.1 Acidimicrobiales bacterium
GTGGACTGCGGCACGCGCCACCACATCCAGTACGACCACGTCGACCCGGTGGCCAACGGTGGCCCCACCACCCAGGCCAACCTGAGCGGCAGGTGCTGGGACTGCCACGAGCTCAAGACCGAGCGGGACCGCCAGGCGGGACTGCTGGGCGGCGGCGGGCGGGAGCCGCCGTGAGTTGCGGGACCAGGTGGGTGGCAAAGACGACGAAGCGGCAGGCGGGCCGCGAATCAGCGCTGTCCGCTTCTCGAAGCGAGGAAGGGAAGATGAGAGAGACACTGGTAGTGGACTACGACCCGGCCGACGACGTGAGTGTCACCGCCCGATCACAGTTGCGGGAGCTGCTCGTGATGATGGCGCGCTGGCGCGACCGTGGTGTGCTTCCCTCACGGGAGCAGGTGGCGGCGTTCAACGCCACCTTCAACGAGATGTGCGGTCCGGCACAAGAGGATCCGAGGACGCTCGCTGTCGTGCTTGTCGAGCTCCTCCTGGCAGTCCATCGGGCGATGGGTCTGTTCGCACAGATTGGAGAGTGCTCGGCCGAAGGGATCTTGCGGGAGATCATCTGTTGACCGCGACCGGAGCGCGACGAGAGTCACGTGGGTCGGTGGCCGATGACGGCGACCAGACCTGGGGACAGCTCCTCGGTGCCGAACGACGGAGCGATCCGCGCCTCGACGCCGTGGTCGGCCAGGAGCGCGGGGACGCGAGACGTGTCGATCAGGACGTTGTGGTGGCGCTCGTCGTCACGGTGCCAGGAGCCGTCCTCGGCGCGGACGAAGATCGTCATCTCACGGACGTAGTGGTTGGGCGAGGGCAGCGAGAAGCGGGTCGCGAGCACCCAGTCGTCGTCGACGCGGACCTGCGGGGGCTCGCCGCGCCGGGCTTCGCCCCAGCTGAGGTCGCAGAGGTCAAGGGCGAGGACGCCGCCGGGGCGAAGGGCCTGGGCGGCCTCGATCAGCGCCCGGTCGAGTGCGGCCTCGGTCGGCAGATAGTTGAGGGCGTGCCCGGTCGACACGATGGCGTCCGTGGGAGGTACCGGGTCGTCGGGCAGGGCCAGCTGACGCAAGTCCTGCGCGCCGGCCGCGTGGTCGCGGGCCAGCGCCAGCATGGCGGGCGAGGCGTCCGTCGCCATCACGCGGTGACCAGCGTCGAGAAGGTGGCGGGTGAGCAGCCCGCTCCCGCATCCGAGCTCGACCACGAGGCCGCCCCGATCGCGTACGGGCTGGAGCAGGGACAGGATCCCGGGGGCGCAGGCGTCGGCGTGGAAGCCGAAGCCGAGGTGGTGGACGAGGGCGAGATGGGCGCGGTAGTAGGGGGCGACGGCCGGTTCCACGGTGCGGATCCTACGGCTGCCGCCTGGCACGGGAAGAAGTGGTCCCCGTCTGGGGATGAGAGACTCCGCCGGCGACAGGGAGGATCGACGACATGGCTGAGGTACACGGGACGTGCGAGGCGGGGTTCGAGGCGGTTCGCCAGGGGTTGGTTGACAGCCTCGATGCGGGCAGGGATGTCGGCGCATCGGTCGTCGTGCGAGTCGACGGCCAACCAGTGGTGGACATCTGGGGAGGCCATGCCGACGAGACCCGCACGATCCCATGGGAGCGGGACACCATCACCAACGTGTGGTCGACCACGAAGACCATGACGTTCCTCTGCGCACTGATGCTGGCCGATCGCGGCGAGCTCGACTTCTACGCGCCGGTGCGTACCTACTGGCCCGAGTTCGCGGCCGGGGGCAAGGAGGCCGTCGAGGTACGTCACATCATGAGCCACACGGCCGGGCTCGCCGGCTTCACCGAGCCCCTCCAGCCTGAGGATCTGGCCGATTGGGAGAAGTGCACGTCGCTGCTCGCGGCCCAGGCACCGTGGTGGGAGCCGGGCACGGCCGCCGGCTACCACGCCGTCACCCAGGGCTATCTCATCGGCGAGGTCGTGCGCCGCATCACCGGCGCGTCCATTGGGACCTGGCTCGCGTCGGAGGTGGCGGGGCCGCTCGGCGCCGACTTCCATATCGGGCTTCCCCCCGCCGAGGATGCCCGGGTGTCGCCGGTCATCCCGCCCGGGCAAATGGACGCCTCGGGGCAAGACCCGACCAGCATCCCGATCCGCGCGCTCACGAACCCGCCTGTCGAGGCCTCGATGGCGAACACCGATTGGTGGCGGCGGGCCGAGATCCCGGCGGCGAACGGCCACGGCAACGCGCGCTCAGTGGCGACGATCCAGGATGCGCTCGCGGGCGGGGGCGAGACAGGAGGCGTGCGGCTGCTGTCGGAGAAGGGCTGTGACGTCGTCTTCGAGGAGCAGTCCAACGGCACCGACCTTGTGCTCCAGGTGCCCATGCGCATGGGGATGGGGTACGGCTTGAGCGGCGAGCTCGTGCCCATGGGCCCGCGGACGTGCTTCTGGGGTGGGTACGGGGGATCGCTGATCGTGATGGACCAGGACATGCGACTCACCGTCTGCTACGTGATGAACCGCATGGAGGGTGGCTTGGTCGGCGACCTGCGGGGCCCGACGATCCTCATGGCGGCCGTGCAGTCGGCCCTCCAGGGCTAGGCCGGGACCCAGCGGGGAAGGGAGACGTCCTCGGACACCGGTGCGAACACGACGCGCACGGGGGCGCCGATCTCGACCTCGAGGAGCTCGTTGATAGGGCCGTCGGCCGAGGTCACCAGGTTGCCCACCAGTCGGAGGGTCGGGTCCTCGTCGAGGGCCACGACGACGACGTTGTAGGGCGCCAGCTCGGAGTAGTCGGGAAGGAGCGGCGGGTGGGGGACCACGAAGGACCAGACCGTCCCCCGCCCAGACATCGGTGTCCAGGTGACATCGGTGGACTGGCAGTGCGGGCACATGGGGCGGGGCGGGAAGCGGAGGCGGCCGCAGCTCGCGCACCGCTGCATCACAAGCTCGCCGCGACGAGCCGCCTCCCAGAAGGGCCCCGAGTCCTCGTCGATCACCGGCAGGAGTGTCACGCCCCGCATCGTACGATCCTGGACGTGATCGACGCGATGCGAGGGTCGTTCAGGTCCGCGGTGGATCTCATGCGGGCCACGGCCGAGGCCCATCCGGAGCGGGAGGCGTTCGTCGACGGCAGGCTCCGGCTCACGTTCGGTGCGTGGGACCGAGCGGCCGACGGGCTGGCGGCCACGCTGGCCGAGTCGGGGGTCGGACGGGGCGACGTGGTGTGCCTCATGCTGCCGTCCTCGTCCGACTATGCCGTGTGCTACCAGGCGGTTATGCGCCTGGGGGCCATCACCTCGGGCATCAACCCCCGCCTGGGCCCGTCCGAGGTGGCCAGCATCATTTCCCGGACCCGCCCCAAGCTCACGGTCCTACCCTCAGATCGCGAGCCGCCGTTCGGCGCCGGTCGGCTCCTCGCCCGGGACGAGCTCGACGAGGCCTGCCGCGCCGACCCGATCCGGCCCCGGCCCCCCATCGACGGCTCGGAGGCCGTGGCCATCGTTTGGACCAGCGGCACCACGGGTGAGCCGAAAGGTGCGGTCTTCGGCCACTCCAACCTGGAGGCGTGCGCGGTGGGCGCCGGTGACCTCAGCCACCGGGGGGACCGACGACTGTCGCCGTTGCCGTTCGCCCACGTCGGCTTCATGACCAAGGCGTGGGACGAGCTGGTCAACATCATCACGACCATCATCGTGCCGAGCCCCTGGAAGGCGGGGGAGGCGCTGCGACTCATCGAGGAGGAGGCCGTCACCGTCGCCCAGGGGGTCCCCACCCAGTGGTCCCTGATGCTGGCCCATCCGCGGTTCGACGCCACCGACGTGTCCAGCCTGCGGGTGGCGGGCACTGGCGCGTCGACCGTGCCGCCCGAGCTCGTCCGGGAGATGCGGCGGCGCCTCGGCTGCCCCGTGGTGGTGGCGTACACCAGCACCGAGGCCGCCATCACCACCCGGTCGCGCGTCGGGGACGCCGACGAGGTGGTCTCGGAGACGGTCGGCAGGGCCAGCGAGGGGGTGGAGGTCGATGTGGTCGACGCCGACGGTCGCCCGGTGGCGGAAGCCGACGTTGGCCGCGTCCGCTGCCGCTCGGCCGCCGTCATGCGCGGCTACTGGGGCGACCCCGCCCGTACCGCAGAGGTGCTGGACACCGACAACTGGCTCACCACCGGTGATCTGGGGCGCTTCGACGACGCCGGCAACCTCGTCCTCGTGGGGCGCAAGAGCGAGATGTACATCCGCGGCGGGTACAACGTCTACCCGGCCGAGGTGGAGAGCGTTCTCGGTGAGCACCCGGGGGTCGACAAGGTGGCGGTCGTCGGCCTGCCTGATCCCGTGCTCGGCCAGATCGGGGCCGCTTACGTGGTGGCGGCTCCCGGTGCCGCGCCCACGCGTGACGACCTCCGCGACTGGTGCCGGGGGCGCCTGGCCGACTACAAGGCGCCCGATCGCCTCGAACTGCTGACCGAGCTCCCCCTCACGTCGATGCTCAAGGTCGACAAGCAGGCGCTGCTCAGAGCAGCAGCTCCGCCATCGTCTGCATCGTCGGGACCGACGTCCCGCCCAGCAGGATGGTCGTGACCCGGGAGGAGGTCCAGGCCTCGAGGTCGTCCTTGATCTTGGCTCGGGGGCCGATCAGGGCCACCTCCTCGATGAGCTCGGTGGGCACTACCGCCGCCGCCTCCTCCTTGTGGCCGTCGAGGTAGAGCTGCTGGATCTTGTCAGCCGCTTGCTCGTAGCCCATGCGGACGAACACGTCGTAGTGGAAGTTCATCTCCCGGGCGCCCATCCCGCCGATGTAGAGGGCGAGGGTCGGGCGCATGAAGTCGGCCGCCTTCTCGACGTCGTCGTCCATGATGACGGGCACCATGGCGAGGATCTCGAACTCGCTTGGCTGGCGCCGCGCCTCGGGTCGGGCGAAACCCTCCGCCAGGGCGTCGCGGTAGACCTCCTCCCGCCGTGGCGAGTAGTAGATGGGAAACCAGCCGTCGGCGATCTCGGCGGCGAGGGCCACGTTCTTGGGGCCCTCGGCGCCGAGGATGATCGGGATGTCTGCCCGCAGAGGGTGGACGATGGACTTGAGCGGCTTGCCCAGGCCCGTTCCCCCCGGATAGGGGAGCGGGTAGTGAGCGCCTGACGCGGTCACCGGCCCCTGGCGGGCGAGCACCTGGCGGATAACGGAGACGTACTCCCGGGTGCGGGCGAGGGGCTTCGGGAAGGGCTGGCCGTACCACCCCTCCACCACCTGGGGGCCCGAGACACCGAGCCCGAGCACGAACCTGCCGCCACACAGATGATCGAGGGTGAGGGCGGCCATGGCGGTGGCAGTCGGCGTCCGGGCCGACATCTGGATGATGTCGGTGCCGAGCCGCACGCTGCTCGTCGTCGACCCCCACCAGGCCAGCGGCGTGAGGGCGTCCGATCCATAGGCCTCTGCGGTCCAGACCGAATCGAACCCCAGTCGCTCCGCCTCGGCGATAGCCGCGGTCGCGTCCGCAGGCGGACCCGCGCCCCAATACCCAACGTGCAGCCCGAGCTTCATGTCATGAAGCTAGTCGCGATGCTCAGGCCACCAGCAGGGAGGGCTGGCTGGCGAGCCAGCCCGCCGTCTGGAGGTAGCCCGAGTTGATGAGCTCGGTCGTCCGACTGAAGTCGAACACCGAGTGCCCTGCCCTCGGTGGGGCCGGGAGCACGTGCAGGGGGACCCGCGACGACACCGCGGCCTGCCGGATGGACTCGCTCTGGCGGAGGGCGAGGGCGATGGCGTGCTGCACCATGTCCATAGCCCCACGAGGCGACGCCTCGTCCTGGGCGGCCGTCGACAGCAGGTAGATCCTGGTCGCTCCCAACGCTTCGGCCTGCTCGAGCGGGGCGTCGGCGGTCACGCTCCCGTCGATGAGAAGCCGGCCGTCCACCTCCACGGGGGGGAACGCCCCAGGCATGGCGGCGCTCGCCATGAGGGCCTCGACGACGTCGCCCCGGGAGAGCACCAGTGGTGCGCCGGCGCTCACGTCGGTCCCCATCACGTGAAGTGCGATCGGAGCATCCTCGAGGCGGTCGAAGCCGAGCTTGGC
The DNA here is from genome assembly GCA_036491125.1 of Acidimicrobiales bacterium. NCBI lineage: Bacteria > Bacillati > Actinomycetota > Acidimicrobiia > Acidimicrobiales > Acidimicrobiales bacterium. The sequence continues at coordinate 6,029 of DASXCO010000173.1, forward strand.
CCGCAGGATGAGGGTCCGCAGACCCAACGGGTCGAAGAGGTGATTGCGCCAGCCCAGGGCGCCCGCCACCATGCGACGGGGGCTGATGGGGAAGATCTCGGTGCGCTTGATCGACTCCCACAGACCGGCCAGGTCCTCGATGCCTTCGAGGCTGGGGTGGCCAGCCAGGTAGGCGCCGTTGAGGGCGCCCACCGAGCTGCCGACCACCAGGTCCGGGCGAACGCCCGCCTCCAGGAGGGCGTACAGCATGCCGACCTGGACCGCCCCCAGGCTTCCCCCGCCCGTGAGGACGAACGCGGTCCGGTCGGGGCCCGAGCCGTTGCCGTCCATCAGGCTTCCGGCTTCTGGAGAACCGCCTCGATCTCGAGGGTGATCTGGATCTTGTCGCCCACCACGACGCCACCACCCTCGAGGGGCATGTTGATGGTGATGTCGAAGTCCTTGCGGTTGATCTCGGTCGCGGCCGAGAAGCCGGCCCGGGTGCCACCGAAG
>DASXCO010000174.1 GCA_036491125.1 Acidimicrobiales bacterium
CCGGGCCCCTGGCCCGCGGGCATGGGGAACCACCACACCCCATCTGCATGTGGAGGGATCCTGGCAGGCCCGGGTGACGCGGACGGCCGGCACGGGGTGAGGGGACTGGCCTCCGTCAGGCACGCCGACCGAAACGGGCAAGCAGCAGGGTCTGGGCGTCCGCGTGGCCGGGCACCGGGGGCGGCGCGGCGATCGCACCTGCACTGCGGTAAGCCTCCTCCACGGCTTTGAACCAGGTCGCGCAGGACGCGACGAGCTCTTCGTCCAGGTGCTCGTCCGCGCCGATGGCACGAGCCAGGTCCCACGCGTGGATCAGGTGGTCGGCGAACAGCTGCAGGGTGTACTCGCTGCCGGGGAAGTCGCCGAACGACAGGTGGACGATCCGGTCCATCGCTCCGTCGGCTTGGACGGCGCGCACCGCTCCGGCACAGGCCGCGGTCCAGGCGGCCTTTGGCTCGGAACCGAGCACGTCGCCCTCGAAGCGGTCACCCACCTCGGCGATCGTGGATCCAGCCAGCAACGGCGGCGCCCACAGATCCTCGCCGGCCAGATGGTTCACCAGGTCGCGGACCGTCCAGTCCTCATCCGGGGTCGCGGCCTGCCACTGGTGGTCGCCGATCTGCCGGACGCGGGAGTCGAACTCCGCGACGGCGCGGCCAAACATCGCGGGGATGTCCATGTGCCCCTCCCTGCGCCTGAACGTATACCCACCTTAGGCACAAGACCACGGTGATGGCACGACAAGCATGAGCTTGGACAGGCCTGGGGCGCGGGTGGCGACGAGCGGGACGATGAGTTCACCGAGGCGCCCGGTCCGTCTCTCCAGGAGCACCAGCACGCCGCCACAGTTCCCCGCCGCAGGACACCACCGGCGTAGCCGGGCACGTCGCCGGGACGGGGGCGCAGCGCCGCGCCGGTCCGCCGGGTTTCTCCTGCGTGAGCCGTGGTGCGACTGCGGACCGCGGGCGGGCATAGCCGGTCCTGCTGCCGCCCGAGGATCACGACGGTCGCAACGTCACCCGGGTCGCGAACCAGGCCCGCACCGGCAGGTCAGCGCATAATTCCGGCCGGCCGCTGTGTGGCTGGCAGGCTCCGGCGCCGGTTGCCTCAGTAGCTCGCAATGCCTCATGGCGTGTCCTGACCCGCTTACGGCAGCGGCTGCAAAGATGGCCGCATGCACACTGTTGATCCTGTCCTTGATCTGATGGACCGCTTCACCGCCGCCCTCAACTCCCATGACCTTGATGCCACCATGGCCCTCGTCGCCGACGACATCGTCTTCGAGTCCACCTCGCCACCCCCCGACGGCACCCGCTATGAAGGGCGGGACGCGGTGGGCCAGATCTGGGCAGAGATACTGGCTGCGACGCCCCAGGCCCGGTTTTCTGTCGAAGAGCAGTTCTCCGACGGCTCGGGACGCGCCGTCGTGCGATGGCGCTACGACTGGGCCGACGGACACGTGCGTGGCGTCGATATTGTCCGGGTCCGAAATGGCCAGCTAGCAGAAAGCCTGGCTTACGTCAAGGGCTAGTACGACACCGCAGCGGACCGGAGCGCCCCCGGCCGCGGCTCGCGCCGCGCGCCCAGTCCATCGCAGTGCTCGTCACGGCATCAGGCGGTGCTGATGGGGCTGATCGAGTGGCACGGAGAACTCGTCGCTTCATCCGTCCGCTGAGCGGTGGAGCGGGCTCGCCGCCCAGACGTTCTCGAACGGGACGCCCGCGGTTCGGTAAACGCGTCTGACGGCTTCGGCGTTGTCGGCCTCGTAGACGCAGACGCAGCGAGTTCCGTCGGTGGAGATGTATGAGCTGAGCCATGTCACCTCGTAGACGGGAAGGCATGGTGATACCTTGTCGGCTACCGGGCTGCCTTTGCTCAGGTCGATCGGGGGATCGAACCGCTCCTCCACCATGATCACTGCCATTGGTTGCCTCCCTGCTTTTCTTTACCTGACTGGATGAGGCGCTCGGCGTCCCGCAGCAATGCTTCCACGTGGCTGGGTAGCCTCCCAGGTACGGACGCCGCCGCCTCGACAAGGTGCAACGCTGCCTCGTCGAGGGCGCCACTTGCCGCTGCGGTACAAGCGAGCACCGCCCGGGCACGCGCTCCCTCCAGCGGCCGGGCCACCTCGGTTGCGACCTGGAGCCCTCGCAGGGCCCGCGCCGATGCTGCGGCCGGGTTGCCGGCGCGGTACTCGATTTCGGCGGCGATACCGAGCAGGTCGGGCGTCAGGAAACGGGCATCGATTCGCTCCAGGTCGGCAAGGGAGTCGTCGAGCGATTTCCCTGCACCGGATTCGCGGCGCGCCAGCGCCTTCAGCGCCGTGATCGCTTGTGCATAGCCGCGCTCACTGCCCTCTCCGAGTTTGGCGGCCAGTGCGTCGAGGAGTTCGCACAGTGGCTCAGCCGACTCGGGTTCCCCTGCTTCGAGCTCGAGGAGGGAGAGACGGGCGGTGCATTCGAATGTTGCCCAGTGGTCGCCGCGTGCCGTCGCTAGCTCTATGGCCCGCTCGAGGGCGGCGCGCGCCTCGCTGAGTTCGCCTGCCCATGCCCGCACGAGACCGAGCCCCCATTGATACTGGCATGACACCGCGGCCAGGTCGTGGAGCACACCCAGCTGCTCGAATAGCTGGTAGGTGCGCTCCATGTCGATCTCGAGGTAGGCGAGGCAGCGAGCGCCTTCGAGGAGCGGCTCGATGCTCGTTCCGCTGGTGCTCTCAATGATGTGAGCAGCGCGCTGGAGTAGCGCGCGTGCCCGAGGGATGTCACCCCAACCCCAGTGGTAAGCGCGGGCGAGCAGGTGCAGCCCGGCCGATAGCTCAGCGTCCAGCTCGAGTCGTTGCGCCTCGGTGCACAGGCCGGTGAGATCACGGGCCAGCTCTCCGGGATCATGAAGGCGCATGCCGGGGTGGAGCAGAACGCGGATGAGCTGCAACTCGACCGGGACGCGCCGCTCGGGAGCCAGGCGCCGGGCGTGGCGGCGCCCGAGCACGACGTGCTCGGCGGCTTCGTGGTAGGCGACCAGCCGCAGGCATCGCTGGGCGGCCCGAACGCAGGCCTTTGCGCAGGTCTCGCTGTCGTCGCCGGCATCGGCGTGGCGCGCCGCGCCGGCTGCCAGACCGTCGTCGGTATCGACCAGATCCGCGAGGACGGTGCCAATACGGGCGTGCACCATCGTCCGGCGCGGGGTCGAGATCCGTTTGTAGGCGGCGGCACGCACCAGATCGTGGCTGAAGTCGTAGGTACCCTCGCCAGTCGGCTGCAACACGCCCTGTCGCTCGAGCTCGCCCAGGGCTTCGAACAGTTGACCGCCATCCTCATCGACGATCAGGCCCAGCACCGAGGGGTTGAAGCTGCGACCGAAGGCAGCCATCCACGGCACGAGCGTGGCAGCTTCCGGACTGAGGCGACTCAGGCGGTCGCCGATCAAGGCATCGAGCCGGCTGGACAGCGGTTCATCGCCCCGGGCGAGAGCCCGGGCCATCTCCAGCGCGAACAACGGGTTGCCGCCGCTTGCCTCGGCGATCCGGATGGCGTCGGCGCCAGGAGCAATGGCGGCGGTGAGCTCGCCAATCGTCGACGTTGCCAGCGGTGCCAGCGAGAGCTCGCTGAGCCGGTCATCGCGCCGCAACGCTTGCACGATGCGAGAGCACGCGTCGTTGTCGCCGAGCTCGGCGGACCGCGCCGCAGCGACAAACCGCACTGGCCGATCGCCGAGATGGCGGAGCGCGAAGTGCAGCAGCGAAACAGACTGCTCGTCCAGCCAGTGCAGGTCGTCCACGACAACAGCCAGGAGAGCTGACTGCGACATCAGCCGCAGGACGGCGGCGACGCTGTCATACAACCGGTTCGGGTCTTCGAGGTCGACGCTCCGGTCGGACACCTCCGGCAGGAGCGGGGCCAGGTTGGCTCGGGTCGACACGTCGAGTGAGGGCAACTCGACCGCGCGGAGGGCATCGACCCAGAACCCATAGGGCCGACCTCGTTCGGCCTCAAAGCCCCGGCCGGCGATGACCAAGCCTCCCCGCACCCCGACGTGCCGCTGCACCTGCTCGATCAGTCGCGTCTTGCCGATGCCGGCCTCGCCCACCATCAACAGCAGGCGCGCCTCGGGCTGAGCGGTTTCGTCGAGGAAGCGGACGACTACGTCCCACTCCTCGATGCGACCGACTAGCGGTGACGAGCCACGCGCTCCCCGGCGGACCGCTGCGACCGGGCGTGTCCGCAGGAGTTGGTCGAGGTCGTCGCGTTGCTCCAAGATGGCCCGCTCGAGGTCGCGCAGCTCGGCGCCGGGATCGAGCCCGAGTTCGTCGGCAAGGACCGTGCGGGCGCGCTGGTAGGCGCGCAGCGCGTCGGCCTGGCGGCCCGACCGGTACAGGGCCAGCATGAGCAGCCACCACAACCTCTCATGCAGCGGATGTTCAGTCACGGCAGCTTCGAGTCGCGCCACCGCTTCTCGGTGACGACCGCCGGCGATCTCGGCTTCGAGTTGGAGCTCCAGAGCCACCGCCCGCAGCTCGCGGAGACGGTTGATCTCGGCCTGTGCGAACGGCTCGAAGACGACATCGGCCAAAGGCTCGCCCCGCCACAGTGCCAGCGCGTCGGATATCGCCTGTCGCGCCGATTCCGCATCGCCGCCATCGCGGGCGTCGCGGGCGCGATCGAGGTACGCCTCGAACTCGGCCACGTCGACCGTCAGGTGGTCGATCACGAGGCCGTAGCCTTGGCCGGCGGTCACCACGACATCGGCACCGAGGACACGGCGCAGCTGCGACACGTAGTTCTGCACCACGCCCGCTGCGGTCGCAGGGGGATGCTCACCCCAAAGGTCGTCAATGAGGCGGTCACGACCCACGGTCTTGCCACGATGGATCAACAGGTCGATCAGCAGCGCCCGCTGCTTGGGGCTGGTCGGCTCGACCCGTTCACCGTCCCGGCTGACCTCAAGCGGTCCGAGCAGACCAACGCGCAGCCGCCTACCAGCCCCATGAGGAGCGGCGGGCTGACTGACGAGCGTCACCCCGAAGGCGACGACGGGGTCGGCAAGGCCTTTGAGCCTCAGCCGCTCCAAGGGGTTGAAGCCGACCCCGCCGAGATGGCCGGCCAGCGACCGGACGAGGTCAGAGACCACGACTTGACCGGGCCGCGCCGCGGCGCATAGCCGGCTGGCGGTGTCGACAACGGTACCGTAGACGTCGCCGCCCTCGACGATCGGCTCGCCGACGTCCACCCCGACGCGCACATCCAGGTCGGTCCCCGCCGTGTGGTCTAGGATAGCTAGCCCGCAAGCGAGAGCGTCGCGCGCCGAGCGGAACAGGACCAACATGCTCTCGCCGGTGGTCGTGACCCCATAGCCACGATGTTCGGCTACGGCCCGCCGAACGGCCTCGAAGTGCTCCCGCCGCAGCCGGTTCGCCTGGTCGTCGGCCCAAGCACCCGGCACGGCCCAACCCGTCAGGTCGGTGAACAGCACACATACCGGCTCGTCGTTCCTGAGCGACATCGCCCTCAGCGCCTCATCCAGCGTTCCAGGCAGACCACAAGGAAAGGATAGGGCGGCTGCCGGCGCGGGTGCCTCCGCTGGCCTGAAGCGAGCCTGAAGCCGCCCTCCAGCAGCGAGCGCGATGGTTGTCTCACCAAACGAGCAACTCTTACTTAGGAGCGACCCATGGCCGGTATCGAGAGCCGAGACTTCAGCAGCCCTGACGAGACCCGCACCCCCGACAAGGCCATTGTCGAGCTGGTCAACCTCGCCGGCGGCCAGATCGGCCGGTATACCTTCCAGCCCGGATGGCGCTGGTCCGAATGCATCAAGCCCGTCGCCGGCACCGACAGCTGCCAGGTTGACCACATCGGCTACGTCGTGTCCGGCGGACTAGGCCTCCGCCACGACGATGGCACCGAAGCGCAGCTCAAGCCGGGTGACGTTTACCGCATCAGGCCTGGTCACGACGGCTGGGTCGTCGGCAGCCAACCCACCGTGGTCGTCGAGTTCCAGGGTGCCGCCACCTACGGCAAGGCCTGATTCACAAGCCTCACCCATGCTCGCCTCCACCCGGTAGCCACGCCCGCATCGGCAAAGCCCATCCCGGAGTCGACAGCGAGGCTGAGCCGGTCCGTCAGTGACGGCGCCACGGTTGTCCCCCAGCCGATCCAAGGAGAAGTCCCATGACTGCTTCCGACACGACTCCCGCCAACGCCGAAACGGACTCCCGCCAACAGCGGCGGGCTGGCCGCGATTTCACGCGGATCGACTCGCTCGGCGTCCTCCATGGCGAGCTGCTGTGCGAGGCCGTCGATGTCCACCCGGGCGAGACGGTGCTCGATGTCGCCACCGGCAACGGCGCCGCCTGGCTGGCCGCGGCCCGCCGGGGGGCGGACGTGACCGCCACCGGCGCCTTCGACCATGTCCTAGACCCCGTCGCCGAAGCCTACGGCTTCCCGTCGCATCTCCAGGTCGCGGACGCCCAGGACCTTCCCTTCGACGACGACACCTTCGACGTGGTGCTCTCCGCGTTCGGGGCGATGTTTGCCCCCAACCAGCAGCGCGTGGCCGACGAGCTGGTGCGGGTGTGTCGGCCGTACGGGCGGATCGGGATGGTGAACTGGGCGCCGGCCTCACTGATCGGCGACGTGCTGCTCGCCGTTGACAAGCACGTGCCGCCCCCATCCGGCCTGCGATCCGCGATCGAGTGGGGCTCCGAGGACCGGCTGCGGGAGCTGTTCGGCAACCGCGTCAACGCGCTGCGCATCAAGACCAGCCCGCTCACGTTCCGCTACCGCTACCCCGAGCACATGCTCGAGTGGTTCCGCAGCTGGTATGAGCCCACCAAGATCGCTTTCGCCAGCCTCGACACCGACGGTCAGGGCCGCCTCGCCGCCGACCTGACCAGCATCTATACCCGCTTCAACGGCGCTGACGACGGCACCCTCGTCGCACCCAGCGACTACGTCGAAGTGGTCGCCGTCGTTCGCTAGCCCTCGAAGGCCAACCCACCCAACCATGTCGGCCTGGCCGACGTTCTCCCAACCTGGAGCAACTCATGACAACCACAGCAACCCCCGTGGACAACGGCGTGAACGTCGAGTTCCTGCGGTCTGCCCGCGAAGCGCTGACCGCCGAGCCCGAGGGCGCCAAGTTCCAGTGGCGAGTGACCAATACCTGGGTCAGCGGCACCCACAGCAAGAGCGCCGTCAAGGCCTTCTTCGGTCTTGGCGAAGAGCAGAGCCACCGCACCGAGTTCCGCTACGACGGCGACCATCCCGAACTGTTCGCTGCCGACGACAACGGCGCCAGCCCGGTGGAGCTCGTCTTGGTCGGGCTGGCCAGCTGTCTCACCGCCGGCGTGGCCGCCGTCGCCCAGTACCGCGACATCCAGCTGCGCTCGGTGTCGGCCACCCTCCAGGGTGACATGGACGTGCGAGGCATCCTGGGCGTCGACACCGATGTGCGCAACGGCTTCAGCGGGATCACCGTCACCTACACTATCGACGCTGACGCCACGCCCGATGAGATCAGGGCACTGGTAGCGCAATCGCAGAAGCGCTCGGCCGTCTACGACATCATCACCAACCCGACAAACGTCACGGTCGAGGTCGGCTGAGACCCGGTCTCGGTCTCTGAGCGGGAGCGGGTCTGATGCGGAACACAACCACGGTCATCGTCGGCGCCGGCCAGGCCGGGCTGGCCATGAGCCGCTGCCTAACCGGGCAATCGATCGATCACGTTCTCCTCGAGCGAGGCGAAGTGGCCAACTCGTGGAGATCAGGACGCTGGGATTCGCTCCGCCTGCTCACGCCCAACTGGCAGAGCCGGCTACCCGGCTTCCGGTACCAAGGCGACGACCCGGACGGATTCATGACCATGCCGGAGGTGATCGACTACCTCGGTGCCTATGCGGCGGCGATCGAGGCTCCCATCGAGACGAACACTCTGGTCACCTCGGTGCGAACCTCCGGGGATGGTTATCTCGTCGCCACGAGCGAAGGCGAGTGGCGCTGCCGTACCGTCGTGATCGCCGGAGCATGCCATAGCCCTGACGTGCCAGCGGTGGCCGAGGCAGTGCCCAAGGACATCGCCATGCTGACACCAGCGCAGTACCGCAACCCGGACCAGCTGGAAGACGGAGCGGTGCTGGTCGTGGGGGCATCGGCAACCGGTATCCAGCTAGCCGACGAGATCCAGCGATCGGGCCGCCCCGTCACCCTCGCCGTGGGCGGCCACGTCCGAACGCCGCGGCTGTACCGGGGCATGGACATCATGTGGTGGCTGGAGGCGGCCGGGATCCTCGACCAGCGCTACGACGAGGTCGATGACATCGTCAGAGCTCGAAGCCTTCCCTCCTTCCAGCTCGTCGGCTCGCCCGCCCGGTCGACGATCGACCTCAACACCCTCCAGCGCCGCGGCGTCAAGCTTGTGGGGCGGCTCGCGGGTATCAACAACGGAACCGCGCAGTTCTCCGGCTCGCTTCGTAACCAGTGCACACTGGCGGACCTCAAACTCGCACGGCTGCTCGACACGATCGACGAATGGGCGACCGGCCACGGCCTCGACAACGAAACCGAACCACCCCACCGCCTCGCGCCCACCCACGTCCAGGAATCACCCCCACTGCTTGTCGACCTCACCAGCGGACACATCAAGACCGTCATCTGGGCCACCGGGTACCACCCGGACTACTCCTGGCTCCACGTCCCGGTCCTCGACAGCAAAACCCGGGTCCGCCACGACGGCGGCGTGACTGCCTGTCCCGGCCTGTACCTGATGGGAATGCCGTTCCTCCGCCGCCGCAAGTCAACCCTCATCGACGGCGCAGGCGATGACGCCCGCGACCTCAGCGACCACATCTCCGAACACCTCGATAACGTCGTGAACGGAAAGCGCTAAGCACCAGCGGACCACGGTCGGTTCGGCGTGCAGTGGCTCGGTCTGGATAATATTCATGGCAGCCCCGCAAGGAGAATGGCGCATCTGCCGCTGACAGGGTCGAGCTAAGGGAGCCCGTGAAGACGATGCGATGCGGGCCGCAGCGATCACCCCACACCGCCTGGATACCGGTGCGGCGCCTTCGCCCGGCACGCGCCAAGAAGCGGTATCGGCGGCCAGCACTGCCGCCACCCGGCACTGCTGGTGCGTGTGTGGCGGCCGTGGGCGGTCACGGAAAAGCTCAGATCCGGAGAACCGGACTGTTGCCGTGTCGTGTCCCGAACTGGCTGATAGGAGCGCGGTGACCAGTGAGAATGATGCTGACCTGTGCCGTACCGAGTCGGCGATCGGGTCACCGAGGTAAAGGGCATTCGGCTTGGCGGCAGGCACGAGCGGCCCGGGAGGCGCCGGGCGCTGACGCTAGGTGCAAACGCCCGGCATTAATGCTCAGCCGACGGCGAGCGCATTGTCGACCCAGGTCCGCAAGGTGGCCAGGGGACGGCGCCGGTCTGCCGGGCGGCTACTTGCCCGTGGCGCAGGACCAACAAGGTCGGGATGGCCTGGACCCCGAAACGCTGAGAGATCTGCGGCGAGGTGTCGACGTTCACCTTGACCAGCTTGACCTTGCCTGCCAGGTCGCGGGCGAGCTTCTCGAGCGCGGGGCTGACCATGCGACAGGGCCCGCACCACGGTGCCCACAGGTCGACGACGACCGGGATCTTAGCCGCCTTGGCCACCTCGGCGAAGGTGGCGTCGTCAGCGTCGGCGATCTACGGCAGCGGCTGATGGCACTTGCCGCAGCGGGGCGTCCCGGCCGCTGCAGCCGCCACCCCGTTAGCGGTGCCGCAGTGCCCGCACCGGACAACCCCGCCTGTCATGGCTCCATTATCCCCAGCCTGCACAGCGCCGTCACCGACCGTTTACCAGCCTTCTGGCATCACTCTTCGTGAGGAATGCTCGACTGGTTAACGC
>DASXCO010000175.1 GCA_036491125.1 Acidimicrobiales bacterium
CGCGTCTCCCGCCGCCGCGGACACTTCCATCGGCACCGCCACCACCTTCACCTCGACGGGCGCTGAGCAGAGCGTCGCCGTACCGGCTGGCGCGACCACGATGCACGTCGTGGCCGTCGGAGGCGCCGGGGGGTCGGCGAGCAACAGCTATGCGGGGACGACGAATGCACCGGGCGCCAAGGGTGCTCAAGTCGTGGCTGACCTTCCAGCCCCCTCGGGCGGGTCCACGCTGTACGTCGAGGTGGGTGGGAAAGGTGCAGCCGGAGTCGCAGGCGGGATTGGGCCCCCGACCGGTGGCTTCAACGGTGGCGGCGCGGCGACCGGCGACTCGGGCGCCGGTGGAGGCGCCTCCGACCTCCGGACCGTCCCGGCCTCTGGCGATCTCGCCAACTCGCTCAGCTCTCGACTCCTGGTGGCCGGCGGCGGCGGAGGAGGCGGGAGCCCGAGCTTGAACTGCGCGGGCGGGGGCTGCGGAAGTCAGGCCCAGGGCGGACCGGGTGGCGGCGGTGGGATCGGCACGCTTGACGGCGGTCCGGGCTTGGGGACCCCCGGTCCACGCGGCTTCGACGGTGGCGGTGGAGGGGGCGGAACCGCCATCGCCGGGGGCATGGGTGGCGCCGCCGCCCCCGCCCCGGGAATCGGTGGATTCTTCGATGGGCCGGGGTTCGCGGGAGCGAACGGCGCGCCGGCGTCTGGTGGCGCCGGCGGAGGTACGAACAACGGCATATCCGGGGCCGGTGGTGCCGGCGGCGGCTTGTTCGGCGGCGGCGGCGGCGGATCGGGCGGCGGCGATCTGGCAGCTAGCGGCGGCAGCGTCTACGGCGCCGGCGGTGGTGGCGGCGGGGGCTCGAGCTTCGTGGCAACGGGCGGGAGCGGTATCTCAGCCACAGCCGATACCACTGGTACCCCGTCCGTGACGATCACCTTCCTCTCGACCTCGACGACGACCGCAGCGAGCTGCACGCCGAATCCGGCCCAGTCGGGTACCGCCACGAACTGCACTGCGACCGTCAGCGGAAGTGGTCCGACGCCCACGGGCACCGTCACATGGAGTGGTCCGGCGGGCGGGGGGACCTTCATCCCCGGCGGCTGCACCGTGACCGGTGGCTCGTGTTCAGTGAATTACACGCCAGCGTCATCGGGCACCCAGACGCTCCAAGCCAGCTACGGCGGAGACAGCGCTCACCTCGCCAGCTCGGGCATGACGAGCTTGGCTGTCAACACCTTCTTCCGGCTCGCCTTCACGACTCCGCCCGTAGCCGGCCCGGTTGGAGGGGCGAGCCTCGGCCCCATCACTGTCCAGTTGGAGGACGGGGCGGGCAACCCGCTGGCCGCGCCAGCCGGGGGCAGCGCCGTGTCACTCGGCTCCTCCTCTCCTACGGGGGCCTTCTCGAACAGCTCCGGGGGGCCCACGGCAACGACCGTGGCGATCCCGGCCGGCTCGAGCAGCGCCACCTTCTTCTACGGCGACACAGCCCCCGGTAGCCCCACTCTCACGGTGAGCTCCGGCACGGCGTCCGCCACGCAGGTCGAGACGGTCAGCCCTCGACTGGCATTCACGACGGCCCCGGTCACTGGCCCCGTGAGCCGTTCGGGCATCGGCCCCATCACCGTTGAGCTCCAGGACGCGTCGGGCAGTCCACTGTCGGCTCCGGCCGGGGGGACCGCGCTCTCACTCAGCTCCTCGTCGCCGGAGGGAGCCTTCGCCAGCACGGTCGACGGCGTGCAAACGAACCAGTTCGTCGTTCCGGCCGGCTCGAGCAGCGCCACCTTCTTCTATGGGGACGGCTTGCCCGGCTCCCCGACGATCACGGTTGCGACGGCAGGCTCGTCGGCTACGCAGACCGAGACCGTCACTCCGCAGCTGAGGATCACCAACACCCCCGCCTCCGGCCAGGCCTCGACGTCGGCCACGATCGGTCCGATCACGGTCCAGCTCGAGGACTCGCTCGATGTCCCGGTGCTCGCCCCGGCCGGTGGCACCATCGTCTCCCTCAGCTCCGCGTCCGGCACCGGGTTCTTCGCGACCACCTCTGCAGGGCCGCCGACGACCTCGGTGCTGATCCCCGCCGGCTCCAGCAGTGCCACCTTCTTCTACGGGGACCCGACTCCGGGGAACCCGGCGATCACCGCCGCAACAACCACGTCGACGGCCGTTCAGAACGAGTCGGTGAGCGCGGCGGTCCTCTTCTTCGTCATCAGCGGGCCGGTCTCGGGGCCCGCCTCCACAGGGGCCAACCTCGGGCCCGTCACCGTCCTGGTCACCGACCTGTCCGGCCAGCCATTGGCCGCGCCGTCGGGCGGGACGACGGTCAAGCTCGGCTCGTCCTCCGGCACGGGCCTGTTCTCGGCCAGCAGCGGCGGCCAACCCGTCACCTCGGTTCAGATACCGGCCGGCGCCAGCGAGGCCAGCTTCTTCTACGGAGACCCCACGCCGGGAAGTCCAACGATCCAGATGAGCGTCCCCTTTGCCTCCCCGACGAGCCAACAGGAGACCATCGGTGCTGCCGTCCCCACGCAGCTCGGGTTCACTACCAACCCCGTGACGGGCGCCGCCTCCAACGGAGCGAATCTGGGGCCGATCACCGTCCAGATCCTCGACAGCCTGGGCAACCCCGTCGTTGCCCCCGCCGGAGGCACCGCGGTAGACCTCGGCTCGTCGTCGGGCACCGGCGTCTTCGCGGCCACTGCCAATGGTCAGACGACAACGTCGATCCAGATGCCGGCAGGAGCGACCAGCGCCACCTTCTACTACGGCGATCCAACACCCGGGAATCCTGAGATCACCGCCTCCGCGGACGGGCTGTCGGCCAACCAGCAAGCAAGCGTGACGGCCGTCGGCCGTCTGGCCTTCGCCACCGCGCCGGCGACCGGCGCAGCATCCTCCTCGGCCAATCTGGGGCCGATCACCGTCCAGCTCCAGGACAACAGTGGCCAGCCGATGGCCGCCCCGACGGACACCACCGTCGGGCTCACGGCAACACACAACGGGTCGGGCGGTGAGCGCGCCGCGACCACGACCCAGCCGCTCCTGGTGCCGGCCGCGTTCCGAGGGCCCGGAGGTTGTCAGCCTCCGCTGTCCAACGGCGTGTTCGCCTCGAGCCCCGGAGGGCCGCCCATCACGTCGGTCACCATCCCCGCCGGGCAGGACTCGGTGACGTTCTACTTCGGTGACCCGAGCGCCGGTACCGACACCATCACGATGACAGCTCCACAACTGACCAGTTCGTCCCAGGACGAGACCATCACGCCCGGTATTCCGAGCAAGGTCGCCGTATGCGGGCCGAGCCAGCTCTCGGGCCCGGCCTCGTCCTCGGCCAACCTGGGCCCCGTCTCGCTCAGCCTGCTCGACGCCCTCGGCAACGTCGCGGTGGCCCCGACAGGCGGCAGGACGGTCACTCTGAGCTCGACCTCTACCGGGGCGGTGTTCGCGGCGTCGTCCGGAGGAACCGGGCTCACGTCCTTGACGATCCCTGCCGGTTCGAGCTCGGCTTCGTTCTTCTACGGGGACACGAGGGCCGGGAGCCCGACGATCACAGCCTCGTCGCCGGGCTTGGGGTCGGCCACCTTGACCGTGAGCATCATCTCTGCCATCCAGCCCACCACGACGACCCTCTCGGCCGTCCCTGCTTCTCCAAACTTCGGCCAGAAGGTGACCTTGAAGGCAACCGTCGCCACGGTTCCACCCGGCCAGGGCGCGCCGACCGGCCAGGTCAAGTTCACCGACGGCGCATTGACCCTCGGCACCGTGTCCCTCGACAGCTCTGGCCACGCCAGTCTCAGCATCCTTCCCCTTGCCCCCGGCCCGCACTCCATCGTCGCTTCATACGCTGGTGACGCCAACGATGCGCCCTCGCCCTCGGCACCCGACGCTCTCTCCGTAGGTTGCTCTTCAGTGAGTGGGAACCACTCCGGTCGTCTTACGATCAGTGTGCCGACCTGTCTCCAGGGAGCGACGATCTCCGGCCCTGTGGTGATCCAGCCGGGGGCGGCCCTTTCGATCTCTCAGAGCAGGGTGATCGGGCAGGTCTCCTCGAACGGAGCCGCGGCCGTGCGCATCTGCGGGAGCACGATCACAGGATCGGTGTCCTTGCAGTCCTCCAACGGGCTCGTGATCGTAGGAGATGCCGGTGACGACGGGGCCCCGGGCTGCGGGCCCAACAACCTCGGCGCCCCCGTCACACTCAGTGGCAACAAAGGCGTCATCGAGCTCGGTGGCGATACCGTCGCTGGCCCGGTGAAGGTCACCGGCAACGCGGCGAGCGGGATCGACCCGGAGCACCGGGCCCCCGAGATCGAGGCCAACCGCATCTCTGGCCCCCTGTCATGCTCGGGCAACAATCCCCCTCCGACGAACGACGGGCTCCTGAATCAGGTGAGCGGCCCACGGACCGGGCAGTGCACGGGGCTGTGATCAGCGGCCCTGGAACTTGGGCTCTCGTTTCTCCACGAATGCGAGAGCGGCTTCGCGGTGGTCCTCGGTCAGTCCGGTGTGGATGTGGTGGGTCGCCTCGATATCCATGCACTCACCCAGCTCACCGTTGACGGCACGGTTGAGGTTCTCCTTCATGTACCGGTAGGCGATTCGGGGGCCCGCGGCCAGGCGGCGGGCACGATCCCTCACCTCGGTCTCGAAGACCTCTTGTGGGAACACCTCGTTGACGATCCCGAGATGCTCGGCCTCCTCTGCGGCCAGGCGTTCGGAGAAGTAGTAGAGCTCGCGTGCCTTGCCGCTCCCGACCAGCCGGGTCAAGAACCACGTACCGCCGTAGTCTCCGGCGAACGCGACTCGGGCGAAGGCCGTGGTGAGCACCGCTCCCGAGACCGCATATCGAAGGTCGCAGGCCAGAGCCATGGACAGGCCCGCGCCGGCTGCAGGACCGGGGAGCGCAGCAATCGTCGGCTTGGGCATCTCGTAGAGCCGCCCGCTGGTCGCCCGTTGATTGAGCCGCTGGATATGGATCATGGCGTCGAGCGAGGTGGGGGCACCATCGGTGCCCGACCCCTCGCTCGTCATGCCCTTCACGTCGCCTCCGGCGCAAAAGGCCCCACCGGCCCCGGTGAGCACGACGCAGCCGACGTCGTCGTTGATCTCGAGATCGGCCAGTACCCGGCCCATGGCATCCATCATGGCGTTGGACATGGCGTTCCGGCGCTCCGGTCGGTTCATCGTGAGCACGGCGATCCCATCCTCCACGTCGGCCAGGAGGTCACTCGTGCCGGTATCGATCTCGCTCATGCCTGCTCCTTCCCGGTTACCGGGACAACGATGAACCGAACGCCGCCGATCTCCGTCTCCACCTGACCGAGCGGGTGTGTCATCGCCAGCGTCAGTTCGGTGATGCCCTCTCCGTGCCCGTCGCCAAGATCGGTGAACCGCAGCTGCTGGCCATTGGCGCCGAGCACGACCGCTGCCGATTCGCCGTCGGCCCGCGCGGTCACGCCGAGCACCTCCGCCCACCGGCTGGCTGCGGCCAGGGGCACCGACACCTCGATGGTCAGGCCGACGATCCCTCCGGGCGGGTGCGGCGGAGCCGCGCCGGTCCATGTCGGACCCGCCCAGCGCCAGGACTCGGGCGGGTTTGCCCAATCGAGGGACACGATCGCGCCAGGCACGTCCCTGGGGTGCAGGTGCGTCCCGGCGATGTCGTCGAGATCCGCCTTCCAGACCACCCGCACGCCGAGCTCGGCCAGCTGGCTGCGCGTCCTGGCCAGGTCGGCGACCTGGAACATCGCCATATAGCCGCTGTCGCCGCCTCGGCGCTCCAGGTACCGACCGGCGGCGGTGTCGGGTTGTCGGGGCGCCACGACCTCCAGGAAGGTGTCGCCGATCGAGAAGACCGCGTTCTCCAGTCCGAACACTCCCACGCCCGGGTCGTGGTACGGGTGGTCCAGCCCCAGCTCACGCCGGATCTGCTCGGTCACCGGCTCCAGCTGGTGCGTCACGAGAGCCACCTGGCGAAGGCGAGGCAGGACCATCGAACCAAAGTTGATCACAGGTGGCGGACCGAGTTCTTCTCCGGCCCGCCTCGTACACTGCTGGCTCGGACCGGGTGCGGCGGTCACGCAGAGAGGGGAGCGCGGTGGCGAGGCCGACTCGTCGGTGGCGGTTGGCAGGAGGTGCCCTGGCGCTGGCGCTCGTCATGGCCGCTGCCGCCTGCGGGAGCTCGTCCTCGGCTGGGTCGAGTCACCAGCTCTCCATCGTCTCCATCGGCGATTCGATCGCCTCCGGCGAGGGGATCGCCTACGGCTACACCTACGACAACGCCCCGCCCACGCCCCACTGGGTGGGGGGCACGCCCAACCCGACCTGGGCCGGTCCCTACCAGCAGTGCCATCAGACGACGGCCGCCTACGGGAACGTCGTCGCTCAGGCCCGTCACGCCCGGTTCATCAACCTGGCCTGCACGGGCTCGACCTACGCGGATGGGATCACCGGGCCGTGGAGCTTTCCGCCGCAACCCACTGCGCCGGCCCAGTTCGGCGACTGGGCCACCAGGGCGAACCTCAATCCGGCCTACGACCAGGCCGCTCCTGACGTCGTGCTCGTCACCTTCGGGGCCGACGACGTGAGGTTCAGGGACGTCGTGGTGTCCTGCGTGGTCGAGGCGATCGCGGATCCCAACATCTGCACGGCCCAGGACCCCGGTTCCACCGTCAGGACCGACGTGCTCGACCAGCAATCCGTCCTGGGTCAGCGCTACCGGGCCCTGGCCGCCGCGATCCAAGCTCGGGGGCAGGCAGCTCATCCGTCGAAGGTCCCCTTCGTCGTCTTCACGAGCTACCCGAACCCACTGCCGGCACCGAATGCCGACATCTCGCTCGTCGCTTGCCCGGACGCTGCGCACCTGAATCAGGCCCAGATCGCCTACCTCTCGTCGCTCGTCCAGCTCCAGCTCCAGACCCTCCGGGGCGCGGTCGGCGGTATGCGAGGAGTCGCGGTGGCCGACGTGACGGGCGCGCTGGCCGGCCATCAGTGGTGCAGCTCCGATCCGTGGTCTTACGGGGCCTCGGTCCTCGCCCTCAACCCGAGCAGCAACGCGCCGGTCCACCCGACCGCCCAGGGCCAGCAGGCGGTGGCCAAGATCGTGCTCAACGCCATCCCCGCCAAACCCGCGGGCTGATCGCCAGACAGCCCGGCACCGCGCCCCCCGCCGGCGCGTGAACGCGCCGTATCATCTCGGTGAACGACCGGTGTCGTGGCGGGCATCGACAGCGACGATCGAGGGGGTGGTGTGCCGTGCGCATGAGGCTCGTGCTCGGCCTGCTGGCAGCGGTCGCCGGTCTCGCCGCCTGCGGCTCCTCCAGCTCTTCGGGCGCGTCCAGCCCCACGACCTACTACGTGTCCGTCGGGGACTCGTTGGCGGTCGGTGTACAGCCCAACGCGTCGGGAAACAGCGTTCGCACCAACCAGGGTTATGCCGACGACCTCTACAACTTGGTCCGCGGCAGCCGCCCTGGCTTGCGACTGGTGAAGCTCGGATGCCCCGGCGAGACGACTGAGTCCTTCACCCGGGGCGGTATCTGTCAGTACGCCCAGGGTTCGCAGCAGGCCGCAGCCACCTCCTTCCTCCGGGCCCACCAGGGATCGGTGGCCTTCCTGACCATCGACATGGGGGCCAACGACGTCGACAGCTGCGCGCCGGGGGGCAATGTCGACGCCGGCTGTGTGCTGAACGGGTTCTCCCGCATCCAGGCCCAGCTGCCCGGCATACTCCAGCAGCTGCGGACGGCAGGCGGACCCAAGCTGCGGATCGTGGGCATGAACCTCTACGACCCGTTCCTCGCCCTCGATCTGAACGGCCCGTCCGGCCAGAGCGTCAGCAACCTCTCGCTCAGCTTCGCGGGCCAGCTGAACGGTGCGTTCGCCTCCATCTTTGGGGCCGCGGGCGACCCGGTGGCCGACGTCGCCGGTGCCTTTGCCACCACCGACACCGCGCCGACCAGCCTCGTCGGCCATGGCACGGTGCCGACCAACGTGGCGAGGATCTGTCAGTGGACATGGATGTGCGCCGCCAAGCCCGTTGGCCCCAACATCCACGCCAACGCGACGGGCTATCAGATGATCGCCGGGGCCTTCAAGCCCCTGGTATGAGCCCGGGACGAGCATCCGCCCCGAGCGCTGGAGTCACACCGAGACGAGCGGGCGATCCGTCTCTTCGGTCTCGTCGGACGGCTCGGGGAGGCTGATCCTGGCCGGCTCGTCCACCAGCTCGGGGAAGCAACCCAGGTCGAACTCCTTGACGAACCGACGCAGCGGGTCGGGCAGTCGGACCGCCCTCCGGTCCACCACGCGCGGCCGGGTGCCCCAGCCGTCGACGAGGGTGGCGGCCACCGTGCGACGCCGGCCGGCAGGACCTTCGCCGAGCCACGCCGAGGTCTCGGAGAACCGGAGGCCGAGCGCCCTGGCCAGCACGCACTGCGACTGGCTCCGACGTTTCCCCCTGGGGAGCTCCTCCAAGGGCCCGGCACCCAGAGCTCGCCGGCCCGTGTTCACCATCTCCAGCACCTGTTCCAGGTCGGTCATGGCTCCCTCCGCTGAGCGGGTCTTGGGTGTTACCAGTGCCATACCCTGCTAGCAGCGCAATAACTACTCGAAACCGCGGCCCGGCTCAAGAGGGAAGGCCAGCGGCCGCCAGCGCTCAGCCGTCCGAGGCGCTTGACGCCAGCTCGACCTGGACCGACGCCGGCTCACCCCCGGCGATCTCGAGGGCCTCGATCCCCCCGGCGGCGCGCAGATCTCCCTCGGCCGACCGGAGGGCGGCGACGCGATCGGGGCTGTCGGTGACCGCCAGCCGAGCGACGGCCGCCCGCATCGACAGGCGGCGTTCGGTCTTGGCCCTCCGGACCTGGGACAAGACCTCGGCGGTGACCTCCAGCACGAGAGGGTCCGCGCCCTCGCCGGCGGACGACCGCAGATCGCCCCCCTCCGGCCAGGCGGCGGTGTGGACCGAGCCCGCTTGCCACCACGACCAGACTTCCTCGGTCACAAAGGGCAGGAAAGGGGCGAACAGCCGGAGCTGGGTGGACAGCGCCAGGGCCAGCGCGGCCCGGGCCGACCTGGCCCCCTCCTCGCCCGATCCTCCGTAGGCGCGCCCCTTCACCAGCTCGAGGTGGTCGTCGCAGAACGTCCAGAAGAACGTCTCCACCCGATCCAGGGCCCGGGCGTAGTCGTAGGCCTCGAAGGCCCCCGTCGCCTCCTCGACCACGCCTGCCAGCCGGGCCAGCATGGCGGCGTCCAGGGCGTTGCTCACGGCGGCGTCGGTCGCCGACCCGGCGTCGGACGAAGCGTCCAGCCGGGAGAGGACGAACCGGGAGGCGTTGAGGATCTTGATGGCCAGCCGGCGCCCGATCCGCATCTGCCCCTCGTCGACGGCGGTGTCGGTGCCGGGCCGGCCGTTGGCCGCCCAGTAGCGCACGGCATCGGCTCCGTGCTGGTGGAGCAGCGGGAGCGGGGTCACGACGTTCCCCTTGGACTTCGACATCTTTTTCCGCTCGGGATCGAGCACGAATCCGCTGATGGCCACGTCGGACCAGGGCAGGCGGTCGAACTCGAGGTGGGAGCGGACGACGGTGGAGAAGAGCCAGGTGCGGATGATGTCGTGGGCCTGCGGGCGCAGATCCATCGGGAACACGCGGGCGAACAGATCGGGATCGTCCTCCCAGCCCCCCGCGATCTGGGGAGTGAGCGAGGAGGTGGCCCAGGTGTCCATGATGTCGGGATCGGCGAGGAACCCGCCGGGCCGCCCCCGCTGCTCGGGTTGGTAGCCGTCGGGAACGTCGGTGGAGGAGTCGATCGGCAGGCGGTCCTCATCGGGAAGCAGGTGACGAGCGAAGTCGGGCCGGCCCTCGGCGTCCAGCGGGTACCAGACCGGAATGGGGACGCCGAAGAAGCGCTGGCGGCTTATGTTCCAGTCCGAGTTGAGCCCCTCGACCCAGGACTCGAACCGCGCCTCCATGTAGGGCGGGTGCCAGCGCAGCTCCTTGCCCCTTGCCAGCAGGTCGTCGCGGAGATCGAGCGTGCCGATGAACCACTGGCGGCTGGTGACGATCTCCAGCGGGCGCTCGCCCCGCTCGTAGAACTTCACGGCATGGGTGATCGGGCGGGGCTCGCCGACGAGGTCGCCGGCCTCCGCGAGCAGCTCGACGATCCGCGACCGGGCCCGGCGGACGGGAAGGCCCTCGAGCTCGCCGTAGCTGCGCTGGGCGGCCGTCGGATCGTCGCTCTCCCACCCGGTCGCGCCCCACGTCAGGGGCTGGAGGCGGCCGTCCCGACCGACCACGGCTCGCACGGGCAGGCTGAGCTCGCGCCACCAGACGACGTCGGTGACATCGCCGAAGGTGCAGATCATGGCGATGCCGGTGCCCTTCTCTGGATCGGCCAGCTCGTGGGCGACGACCGGCACCCGCACGCCGAACAGGGGCGTGTGGACCTCGGTCCCGAACAGGGCCTGGTACCGGGCGTCGTCGGGATGGGCGACGACGGCCACGCAGGCCGGAAGGAGCTCGGGCCGCGTCGTCTCGATCTCGATCGGTGCTCCACCCGGTCGCCCGAAACGCAGCCGATGGTTGGCTCCGGCCACCTCGCGGTCCTCCAGCTCGGCCTGGGCCACGGGTGTCGCGAAATCTATGTCCCACAACGTCGGTGCCTCGGCCTGGAACGCCTGCCGTCGTGCCAGCAGGCGCAGGAAGCTGCGTTGCGATGCGCGCTGCGCCCGATCGCCGATGGTCGTGTAGGTCGTGGACCAGTCCACCGACAGGCCGAGGAACCGCCAGAGCTCCTCGAACACCCTCTCGTCGTCGACCGCCAGCCGTTCGCACAGCTCGATGAAGTTGGGTCGGGAGACCGGCACGGGATCCGACCCGGGCTTGTCGGGGGGGACGAAGTCGGGGTCGTAGGGCAGCGTGGGGTCACAGCGGACCCCGAAGTAGTTCTGCACCCGACGCTCGGTCGCCAGCCCGTTGTCGTCCCAGCCCATCGGATAGAAGACCTCCATGCCCCGCATACGCCGGTAGCGGGCCACGGTGTCGGTGTGGGTGTAGGACATGACGTGGCCGATGTGGAGCGACCCGCTCACGGTCGGGGGAGGGGTGTCGATGG
>DASXCO010000176.1 GCA_036491125.1 Acidimicrobiales bacterium
CAGCTCCATCCCGCGCCGCGCGGCCTGGTGGTCGTCGACGATGAGCACCTCGCACCGGCTGGCCTCCATCACGCCTCCTCCCGACGTCGCTGGGCCGTAGCGTCGCACACATCTACCGCAAAATGGGGATGCGCGAAACCCCCGGTCCGGTCGACATAAATCCGGGGTGATCAGCGACCTTCACCCCGGCCGGAAGTCCAGCCGCATGGACCCGGCATTCCCTCGAGCAGATTCGGACCAAAGTGGGTGTAATGGCTACAACGGAACGTGCCGGACGGTTGTCGGCTGATCAAAGTCTTGAGCTGTGGCGTGACTACCAGCGGACCGGCGACCCCCGCCTGCGTGACCGCCTCGTGCTGACCTTCGCCCCGATGGTCAAGTACATCGTCTACCGCAAGGTCCGCGAGATGCCGGCACGCTGCGAGGTCGACGACTTCATCTCGTGCGGCCTCGAGGCCCTCATCAAGTCGATCGACCGCTATGACCCCGACAAGGGCGCCACGCTCGAGCAGTTCGCCTGGACCCGGATCCACGGCGCGGTGCTCGACGAGCTGCGCCGCAACGACTGGGCCCCGCGCTCGCTCCGCCGCTGGGACCGCGAGATCGGCAAGGCCCGCGACAACTTCTTTCGCCTCTACGGCCGTCGTCCCAGCCGTGAGGAGCTCGCTGACGCGCTCGGCATCGAGATCAAGGATCTCGTCCGCCACCAGGACGAGCTGGCCCAGGCGTCCGTGGGCTCGCTCAACGCCCTCGTCAACGGCGAGGAGGACCAGGCCACCGAGCGCATCGACACCCTGATCTCCGAGGACACCGACGGGGATCCGGAGCAGTTCGCGGTCACCGGCGAGGCCAAGGAGCGCTTCCGCGAGGCCTTCGAGTGCCTGGCTCCCCGCGAGCGCAAGATCGCCGTGCTCCTCTACGTCTACAACCTCACGCTGCGCGAGATCGGCGAGATTCTCGGGGTCACCGAGAGCCGCGTCTGCCAGCTGCACGCCCAGATCCTCAAGACACTGCGCGCCCACCTCGCGGCCGACGAGCAGCTCTTCACCGCTGTCGCGGCCTGAGCCCGGCGCTACGACGGGTAGTCGTAGAACCCCTTGCCGGTCTTGCGGCCGTGGTGGCCTGAGACCACCATCCGCTTGAGCAGCGGGGTGGGGGCGTACTCGGGCCGCTTGAACTCCTCATAGAGGGAGTCGCAGATGGCGTAGAGCACGTCGAGGCCGATGAAGTCACACAGGGTCAGCGGCCCCATCGGATGCCCGCAGCCCAGCCGCATCCCGTCGTCGATGTCCTCGCGCGTGGCGAAGCCGTCCTCATACATCCTGACCGCCGCCATCAGGTAGGGGACGAGCAGCATGTTGACGATGAAGCCCGAGCGGTCCTTGGTCCGGATCGGCTTCTTGCCCATCCCGGTGGCAAAGCCCTCTGCCACCGAGACCGTATCGTCGGCGGTGTCGAGCGCCACCACCACCTCCACCAGCTTCATCACCGGCACCGGCGAGAAGAAGTGCAGCCCGATCACCCGTTCCGGGCGTCGCGTCCATGCCGCCAGCTCCGCGATCGGGATCGATGAGGTGTTGGAGGCCAAGAAGCGCGCCTCGGGCAGCGCCTCGTCCAGACGCTGAAAGAGCTTGCCCTTGACCCGCGGATCCTCGGTCACGGCCTCGAGCAC
>DASXCO010000177.1 GCA_036491125.1 Acidimicrobiales bacterium
CGCAGGGCGGCCGCGGTCTGCTGGGCACGAGCCCGCAGGGAACGACCTTTGTCGGTCAGGTGGATGGCGTACCGACGTCGGTCGGCGGGGTCGCGCCGGCGCTCCAGGAGCCCGGCCGCCTCGCAGTCGTCGATGACGGCGACCATCGAGCTCGGATGGATCCGCAACCGGTCGGCCAGCTCCTGCTGGGCGACGCCATCGTGGGCGCCGAGCACGGTGATCACGGCGAACTGGCGACCATCGAGGCCGAGGGGCTCCATAGCTACGGCGAAGCGGCGGCTGGTGGCCAGGCCGAGCTTGGAGAGGAGAAACCCGGTGTGTTGCGCCAGCTCGGCGGGCACACCGCTGATGAGCGGATGGGTGGCCCGCTTGTCGGCCGGACCTCGAGCCCCCATGCGCCACACGTTACAGCCGGCCGATAGTTTGCCCGCGAAACGATCAACAGCCGAAGGATCCGTGGGACGATCCGCGCTGTCGGGCGCGGGCTCAAGTAGGCTCGAACGAGTGTTCGTGCTCGGGATCGACCCTGGCCTGTCGAGGTGCGGCTACGGCTGCGTCGCCGGCGGTGGCGGGGAGCTGTCGACGATCGCCGCCGGCGTCATCACCACGGAGGTGGGCGCGCCCCTGCCCGAGCGGCTGGCGGACCTCGCCCGGGAGCTGCGCCTGCTGATCGGCGAGCTGTCGCCGACCGCGGTCGCCGTCGAGCGGGTGTTCTTCCAGACCAACGCCCGCACCGCGATGTCCGTCGGGCAGGCCAGCGGCCTGGCCCTGGTGGCGGCGACCGAGGCGGGCTGCACCGTCGCCCAGTACACGGCGAACGAGGTCAAGCAGGCGGTGACCGGCTACGGATCGGCGACCAAGGAGCAGGTGCAGCGCATGGTGGCCGTGCTGCTGGGCCTTCAGGATCCTCCGGCGCCGAGCGACGTGGCCGACGCCCTCGGGCTGGCCATCTGTCACCTCACCGTCGCTCCCCGAGCCCGGCGGATCGATGCCGCCGCGACCAAAGGAGGTCAAGCATGATCGGCTCCCTGCGCGGCGTGGTGATCGACCGGGGCGAGGAGGGTGAGGTGCTCGTCGAGGTGGGCGGTGTGGGGTACCGGGTCGCGGTCCCGACGTCGACGCTCGCGGCCCTGGAGCCTGGCGGCCCGGCCTTTCTGCACGTGCACACCCATGTACGCGAGGACGCCATCGTTCTGTACGGGTTCGCCACGCGCGAGCAACGCCGTTGCTTCGAGGCTCTGGTGGGTGCGCACGGAGTGGGGCCGGCGCTGGCGCTCGCCATCCTGTCGGCGCACTCACCGGCATCGTTGCAGCGGTCGGTGCTGACCGACGACATCGACGCCCTCGTGCTCGTCCCGGGCGTCGGCCGCAAGACTGCCGCGCGCCTGCTGATCGAGCTCAAGACCCGCCTCGACCTGCCCGACCTCGACGCCGAGCCCACGACTGCGGCGGGGGGCGGAGCGGGCGTTCGGGCCGACGTCCGCGCCGCGCTGGCCGGACTCGGTTACGGTCCCGACGAGGTGCGACAGGTGCTGCAGTCGGTACCCGCCGAGGGCGCGACCGAGGAGGTGTTGCGGGCGGCCCTCCGTGAGCTGGCGGCCGCGCCGTGAGCCGGCGCAGGGAGGTTGTGAGCACCGACGGCCAGGCGGGCCACGGTCGCCGGGATACCGACACGAACGGCACAGACGGCACCGATGGTGGCGTCGACGTGACCCGCGCCGTCGATCCGGCCGCGGCCCCGGTGGAGGCCGCCGAGGAGGTCGGGCTCCGTCCCCGGCGTCTGGTCGAGTTCGTCGGCCAGTCCCAGCTGAAGGAGCACCTGGAGATCGTGCTCGAGGCGTCCCGGCGGCGGCGCGAGGCCGTGGACCACCTGCTCTTCGCCGGGCCTCCCGGGCTGGGCAAGACGACGTTGGCCGGCATCGTGGCCAACGAGATGGGCGCTGGTCTGCGGATCACGTCCGGTCCGGCGCTGGTCCGCGGCGGCGATCTGGCGGCCATCATCACCGACCTGGCCGAAGGTGACGTCCTCTTCATCGACGAGATCCACCGGTTGGCGCGGGCGGTGGAGGAGATCCTGTACCCGGCCATGGAGGACTTCCAGCTCGACATCGTGATCGGCAAGGGGCCAACGGCCCGCTCGATCCGCCTCGACCTCCCGCGTTTCACGCTGGTCGGGGCGACCACCAGGACCGGGCTCGTCACCGGCCCCCTGCGAGAGCGCTTCGGCTTCGTCGCCCGGCTCGACTACTACACCGCCGAGGAGCTTGAGACCATCATCGAACGGACGGCACGCATCCTCGGGGTGGAGATCGACCAGGGTGGGGCCGAGGAGATCGCGGGCCGGTCGCGGGGCACGCCCCGTATCGCCAATCGGCTGCTGCGGCGGGTCCGGGACTTCGTCGAGGTCCGGGGGGAGGGCCCCGTGACCCGGGAATCCGCGTCGAAGGGACTCGAGCTGTTCGGGGTCGACCACCTGGGCCTCGACAAGGTGGACCGGTCGATCCTCGAGGCCCTGTGCCGCCGCTTCGGGGGGCGGCCGGTGGGGCTCAGCACGCTGGCGGTCAGCGTGGGCGAGGAGCCCGAGACGGTCGAAGACGTGTACGAGCCCTTCCTCCTGCAACGGGGGCTCTTGATGCGCACGGCCCGTGGCCGGGTACCGGCCCCGGCTGCGTGGCGCCACTTGGGTCTGGACAGCCCGCCCACCCCCGAGGGCCTCTTCGACTGAGGCGCCGCCCCTACTCTCGGGGGGTGGGCCTGGACCGCTTCGACTATCAACTGCCCGCCGAGGCCGTCGCCCAGCGGCCCTCCCGGCGGCGGTCGGATGCCAGGATGCTGATGGCGCTGGACGAGGCCGAGCCGCCGAGTCATGGCAGGGTGGCCGACCTGCCGGCTGTGCTGGAGCCTGGAGATCTCCTCGTGGTGAACGACAGCCGGGTGATCCCTGCCCGGCTGAGGCTGCGCAAGGCCACCGGAGGAGCTGTCGAGGTGTTCCTCCTGGAGCCGGCCGCCGGCGGGGCCGGCTGTTGGGAGGCGCTGGTCCGACCGGGCCGACGCGTCGCGCCGGGGACGACCCTGTTCGCCGGCGACGCAGCTGCCGCCGAGGTCCGGGGGCCGGCGGTCGGCGCCCGAGATGAGCGGGACGGGGGCGGGCGGGACCCCCAGGACGGGCGCCGGATCGTGCGCCTCCTCGATCCCGCCCTGCCCGAGTCCCAGGGCCAGGTCCCGCTGCCGCCCTACATCCGCGAGCCTCTCGACGACCCCGACCGCTACCAGACGGTGTTCGCCCGGAGGCCGGGATCGGTGGCGGCACCCACGGCCGGCCTCCACTTCGACGCCGAGCTGGTCGAGCGCTGTCGCGCCCATGGCGCGGACCTGGCGACGGTCGAGCTGGCCGTCGGGGCCGACACCTTCCGGCCGATCACGGCCGCCCGCCCCGAGGACCACGCCATGCACAGTGAGCGCTACTCGGTCCCGACCTCGACGCTGGAGGCATGTGATCGGGCCCGGCGGGTGGTGGCGGTGGGCACGACGACGGTGCGGGCGCTCGAGTCGGCGGCCGCGACCGGGGAGCTCTGCGGGCGCACGTCGCTGTTCATCCACGGCCGGTTCCCGTTCCGTGTCGTGGATGTGCTGCTGACCAACTTCCACCTCCCGCGATCGTCCTTGCTCCTGCTGGTCGACGCCTTCTGCGGGGAGCGGTGGCGAACGCTCTACGACGTCGCCCTGGCCGAGGGCTACCGGTTCCTCTCCTTTGGCGACGCCATGCTCGTGAGCCGGAGCGGAGCGGGGCGGTGACGCTGCGCTTCACTGTGGCGGCCACGGACGGGGCTGCTCGCACGGGGTCGGTGGAAACCCCCCGCGGCCGTTTCACGACGCCATGCTTCATGCCCGTCGGGACCCGCGGCAGTGTGAAGACCCTCTCCAGCGCCGACCTCGAGGCCCTCGGGGTGGAGGTCACGCTGGCCAACACCTACCACCTGATGCTGCGCCCGGGCGCCGAGCTGGTGGCCGAGATGGGCGGCATCCACCGCTTTGCCGCCTGGAACGGTCACGTGCTCACCGACTCGGGCGGCTACCAGGTCCTGTCGCTGGCAGCGAGGGTGGACGACGACGGGGTGACGTTCCGTTCCACGTACGACGGTTCGGCCCACCGGCTGACGCCCGAGGAGGCTGTGGCGGTCCAGGGCCTGCTGGGCGCCGACATCCAGATGGCCCTCGACGTGTGCCCGCCGCTGTCCTCCTCACCCGCCGCCCTTCGCCAGGCTGTCGATCGCACGGTGGCGTGGGGCCGGCGGGCGGGCCAGGCCCATCGCCGGGCGGGACGCGAGGGACAGGCCCTCTTCGGCATCGTGCAGGGTGGAGTCGACGAGGCGCTGCGGGCCGAGAGCGCCCGCCGCACCGTGGAGCTGGACTTCGCCGGGTACGGCATCGGGGGCTTATCGGTCGGCGAGTCGAGAAGCGAGATGCTCACCGCCCTGGCCCCGACCGTGGCCGAGCTGCCAGCCGACCGGCCCCGCTACCTGATGGGTGTCGGGGATCCTGTCGGCCTCGTCGAGTCGGTCGCCGTCGGCATCGACATGTTCGACTGCGTGCTGCCGACCCGGTTGGCCCGGCATGGTACGGCGATGACGGCCGAAGGTCCGCTGCGCTTGCGCAACGCGGCCTTTGCCCGGGACGCGGATCCCATCGATCCCACCTGTCCCTGTGCCGTCTGCGGACGCTGGTCGCGGGCGTACCTGCGCCACCTGTTGGTCGTCGGGGAGGTCTCCGCCCGACGACTGCTCACGATGCACAACCTGGCCTGGATCCTCGCTTTCGTGGGTCGCATGCGGGCGGCCATCGGGGAGGGGACCCTCACCGCTCTGCGGGCCGAGCTCGCCGGCCAATGGACGCCTCAGCCCACCACGTCGGCCTGAAAACCGCCGCCAGCCCGCCTGGAGTAATCTCGATGTTTGCTCCCCTTGGAGGGCCAATCCATGGAAATCCTCCTTTTCCTGCCCCTGCTACTCATCTTGATGTACGTCCTGCTCATTCGGCCGCAGCAGCAACGCGTCCGCAAGCAGCAGGCCCTGGTCTCGTCCATCGATGTCGGTGACGAGGTCGTGACCGTCAGCGGGATCGTCGGCCACGTCGAGGCGATCGAGGAGGACCGGGTCTACATCGAGGTGGCCCCCGGCGTGACGATCGGCATGCTGCGACAGGCGCTGGGCCGCAAGGTGGAGCATCCGATCGAGACCGACGAGGACGAGTTCCCGGAGCACGATTCTCTCGACGACGAGCCCACCGGGCACGAGCCGCCCGATGAGGGGGGTCCACGCTCGGGTCGCCACGGGCGCAACGACGGCCCCGAGGAGATCGCCGGCTAGATGGGAGCAATGCGGTGAGACGGCCCCTGCTGGTATGGGCCATCGGGACGGTAGTGGTCTGCCTCGGGGCGCTGGGGGCGGTGCTCGGCCTCGGCTACGCGCCGGCGCTGGGGTTGGACCTCCAGGGCGGGGCGTCGGTGACCTACAAGCCGGCCCACCAGGTCCCCCAGGACCAGCTCGACCAGGCCATCTCGATCATCCGCAACCGGGTGGACGCCCTCGGCGTGGCCGAGCCCAACATCTCCCGCGAGGGCGGCAATATCATCATCCAGCTTCCCGGCGTCAAGGACCAACAGCGGGCGATCCAGCTGGTGGGCCAGACGGCGCAGCTGTTCTTCCGTCCTGTGATGTGCACGGCCCCGCCGTACACCGCACCGGCACCGGGCCAGCCCGCTCCGCCCGCCGGGCCTCCGTCCTGTTCGTCGTCGGCCGCGGCCGGGCAGGTCGACCCAACCCTCGCCAGCGTGCCCAGTACGCCCAAGGGCAGTGACACCTCGCAGAGCAACGTGCTGTTGCCGGAGATCAACTCGACGACTCGGTTCGTCCTGGGCCCGGCCATCCTCAACGGGAGCATCATCAAGAACGCCAGCGCCGCCGTGCCCCAGAGCGGTGGCGGTTGGCAGGTCAACTTCACGCTGACCAGCTCGGGATCGCCGAAGTTCGACCAGCTCGCCCAGCAGAACTACCAGAAGCAGGTCGCCATCGAGCTCGACGGCACGGTGCAGTCGGCGCCCACGATCAATGCCCAGAGCTTCGGCGGCCAGGGTCAGATCACCGGGAGCTTCAACGAGTCGTCGGCGAAGAACCTGGCCCTCATCCTCCGTTACGGCGCCCTACCGGTCCAGCTCAACCAGCAGACCGTCACCACCGTGTCGCCCACCCTGGGCCGCGACTCGCTGCACGCGGGGTTGGTCGCCGGCCTCGTCGGGCTGGGCCTGGTCATGCTCTACATGATCGCCTACTACCGGGCCCTGGGGGTGATCGTGGTCGCCGGACTGGTCCTGACCGCCGCCCTGCTGTGGGCGATCGTGTCGTACCTGGGTCACAGCAACGGCCTCGCCCTCGACCTGTCCGGCGTGATCGGCATCATCGTGTCCATCGGTATCACCGTTGACTCGTATGTCGTCTACTTCGAGCGATTGAAAGACGAGATACGGTCCGGGAAGACCATCCGCTCGTCGGTGGACAGGGGGTTCCGCTCCGCCTTCCGTACCGTCCTGGCGGCCGACGCCGTGTCGTTCATCGGTGCCGCCATCCTGTACTGGCTGAGCGTGGGTGCCGTACGGGGCTTCGCCTTCTACCTGGGGCTCTCCACCCTGCTCGACGTCATCATCACGTACAGCTTCACCAGGCCGATGGTCGTGATGGTGGGGCGCAGCCGCCTCTTCACCGAGGCCCGGTGGCTCGGCGTGGCCAGGGGTCTGGCATCCACGGCTGCGCCCGAGCCGGATAGCGCTCCCGCCCGCAGCCGGGCGAGGACCCCGGTATGAGCCAGCGGAGGGGTGGCGTGCGTGGCCTCGGGTCGCGGCTGTACCGGGGCGAGACCGCCTTCGACTTCGTCGGCAAACGGTGGCGCTGGTTCCTGCTGTCAGCCGTGATCATCATCGTGGGGTCCATCTCCCTCGGGGTGAAGGGGCTCAACTTCGGCATCGACTTCAAGGGCGGCACCTCGTGGGAGGTGGTGGCGCCCCACGTCAGCGTCGACCAGGCCCGCTCGGCGGTGACCCCGCTCGGTCTGGGGGATGCCACGATCACGGTGCTCGGCGGCCAGACGCTCGACGTGGAGGCCAACGTCAACTCGGGCGCCGCAGCTCATCAGGCCCAGGTGAAGCAGTCCGTCACCAACGAGCTGGCGTCCGTGGCCCACGTGCAGCCGTCCCAGGTCAGCATCAACGACGTGGGCCCGACGTGGGGCCACGAGATCACGACCAAGGCCGAGTACGCGCTGTTGGCCTTCTTTCTCGCCATCGCCTTCTACATCACCCTGCGCTTCGAATGGAAGATGGCGGTGGCGGCCATCGTGGCCGTCATCCACGACATCCTCGTCACCGCCGGCATCTACTCCCTGTCGGGGTTGCAGGTCACGCCGGCCACGGTGGTCGCGTTCCTCACCATCCTGGGTTACTCGCTGTACGACACCATCGTGGTGTTCGACCGCGTCCAGGAGAACACCAAGGGCTTGGCGTCGACCGGTCGGCTCACTTACACGGACATGGTCAACCTGTCCATGAACCAGACGCTCATGCGCTCCATCAACACGTCGTTCGTGGCGCTGCTGCCCATCCTGTCGATCCTCATCATCGGAGCCCAGTTCCTCGGGGCCAAGCCCCTCCAGGAGTTCGGTCTGGCCCTGTTCATCGGCCTGGCCAGCGGGGCCTACTCGTCGATCTTCATCGCCTCGCCGCTGCTGGCCATGATGAAGGAGCGCGAGGGCCGGTACGCCACGATCCGCCAGCGGCTGAGCGCCCGGGGCGAGGCCATGACGCTGCTCACGCCGGCGGCGGCGGCAGCAGCCCGCGGGAGCGGCAGCCAGCAGGGCGCCCTGGTGCGAGCCGGATCCGGGGGCGGACGTGGGGACCGCTCCAGGCAAGCGGAGGTGGATGGTGGCGCCGTGACGGGCGATGGCGGGACCCCCCACGAGGACGGGGCGGCAGCGGAATCGGCAGATGGTGCCGGCCGACGTCCCGCCCCCACTCCCGCCGTGCGCCCCCGACCGAGCTCGAACAGAGGCCGCCCGTCGGCTGGACGCTCCTCGCCTCGCCCTCGAAAGAAGGGCAAACGCCGGTAGCTGGCACCGCGGAAGACCCCTGGGATGATGCCCTGGCGCCGGCCCGCCGACTACCGTAGGACAATGGAGGTTCGTGTAGCCCTGGTCAGGGTCGAGGCGTGAGCATCCGGTCGTGATGCGCATGGTGGGCGTCGACCGGGCCCTGTTGCCCTGGCATCGACAGGCGTCCGCGCCCACCCCGGCCGTCACGCCGGTGATCAAGGCCTTCCGGGCCCGACATCCCAAGGCTCCGACCTCGCTCATCGTCCAGGCCTACCGGGTCGCCGAGCGGGCCCACGTGGACCAGGTCCGCAACTCTGGCGAGCCCTACATCAACCACCCGCTCGCCGTGGCCACCGTCGTCGCCGAGCTGGGCCTCGACGACGTCACGATCGCGGCAGCCCTCCTCCATGATGCCGTGGAGGACACCGGGTTGTCGCTGGACTCGGTGTCGGAGGACTTCGGGCCCGTGGTGGCGGCCATCGTCGACGGTGTCACCAAGCTCGACCGCCTGCGGTTCGACTCGAGGGAGGCGCAGCAGGCCGCCACCATGCGCAAGATGCTGGTGGCGATGGCCAAGGACTGGCGGGTCCTGATCATCAAGCTGGGCGACCGCCTCCACAACATGCGGACCATCGCCGGCATGCCGGCGTGGAAGCAGCGCCGTACCGCCCAGGAGACGCTCGACATCTACGCGCCGCTGGCGCACCGTCTCGGCATCCAGGAGATCCGGTGGCAGCTGGAGGACCTGGCTTTCGCCACCCTCCACCCCAAGCGCTACGCCGAGATCGAGCAGATGGTCGCCACGCGCTCGCCGGAGCGCGACATCTATCTGGCCCAGGTGCTGGAGTCGGTCAGGGAGCGCCTGCACGAGGTGGCCATCAAGACCGAGGTCACGGGTCGACCCAAGCATCTCTGGAGCATCTACGAGAAGATGGTCGTCAAGGGCAAGGAGTTCGACGACATCTACGACCTGGTGGGCATCCGGGTCCTCGTGGAGTCCGAGAAAGACTGCTGGGCCGCACTGGGTGCCATCCACGCCATCTGGAGCCCGGTGCCGGGGCGCTTCAAGGACTACATCAACACGCCGAAGTTCAACCTCTACCAGTCGCTGCACACCACGGTCGTGGGAGCGATGGGCAAGCCCCTCGAGGTCCAGATCCGCACCAAGGAGATGCACAACCGGGCCGAGTTCGGCATCGCCGCCCACTGGGGCTACAAGGAGCACTCGACACCCGCCGAGATCGTCTGGCTCCAGCGCATCGTCGATTGGCAGCGGGACACCCCCGATCCCACCGAGTTCCTCGAGACTCTCAAGCTCGACCTGGACCAGGACGAGGTCTACGTCTTCACTCCCAAGGGCAAGGTCCTCGCCCTGCCCACTGCGGCCACCCCCATCGACTTCGCCTACGCCATCCACACCGAGGTCGGGCACCGCTGCATCGGGGCCCGGGTCAACGGGCGGCTGATCCCGCTGGACTCCGCCCTCCACTCGGGCGACACGGTCGAGATCTTCACGTCCAAGGTGCCCACCGCGGGCCCGTCCCGCGACTGGCTCAAGCTCGTCGTGACGCCCCGCGCCCGCAACAAGATCCGCCAGTGGTTCAGTCGTGAGCGCCGCGAGGACGCCATCGAGACGGGCAAGGACGACCTGGTCAAGGCGCTCCGGCGCGAGGGCCTTCCGGTGCAGAAGCTCGCCGCCTCGGCCTCCATCAGCACGCTGGCCGAGTCCATGAACTACGCCGACCTGGACGCGCTGCACGCCGCCATCGGCGAAGGGCACGTGTCGGCGATCTCGGTCGCCCAGCGCCTGTCCCGCCAGCTGCGGGGCGGGGGCCACGACGAGCAGCTGCCGACGACGGCGCGGCCGCCGCGGCGTCCGAGCCGCCGGCAGTCGACCGGCGTGTACGTCGAGGGGCTGGACGACGTGATGATCCGCCTGTCGCGATGCTGCACGCCGGTCCCGGGCGACGAGATCCTGGGCTTCATCACCCGGGGCCGGGGGGTCTCGGTGCATCGTGGCGACTGCGCCAACGCCATGTCCCTGTCGTCACAGACCGGCGAACGGCTGATCGAGGTGGAGTGGGATCGTGACGCGACGGGCGTGTTCGTGGCGTCGATCGAGGTCAAGGCGCTGGACCGGGCCCGTCTGCTGGCCGATGTGGCCAAGGTCCTGGCCGAGCACCACATCAACATCCTGGCCAGCTCCAGCCACACCGCAGCTGACCGTGTCAGCCGGATGCGCTTCGAGTTCGAGCTGGCCGACCCGAGCCACCTCGACTCGGTCATCGGGACCATCAAGCGCCTCGACAGCGTCTACGACGCCTACCGAATACTCCCGGGCAAGGGTGCCTGAGGCCTGCAACTAACCTGACGAGTCGTGTCCCAGCAGCCTCAAGCCTTCCAAGCGCCAGCAGGGACCCGCGACGTCCTGGCTCCTGACTCGTCCCGGTGGGAAGCCCTCGTGGTGGCGTTCGGTCAGCAGGTCGAGCGGGCCGGCTACGGACTGGTCCTGAGCCCCATGTTCGAGGAGGTCGGGGTCTTCGTGCGCGGGATGGGAGCGGGCACCGATGTGGTCGGCAAGGAGATGTACGAATTCCGGGACAAAGGCGACAGGCACCTCGCTCTTCGACCTGAGGGGACTGCCTCCATAGTCAGGGCCTTCGTCCAGCTGCGGCCGCCGGTGGTGTGGAAGGCGTGGTACGTCACGCCAGCGTTTCGCTACGAGCGTCCCCAGGCGGGGAGGTACCGCCAGCACCACCAGCTCGGAGTGGAAGCGCTCGGCACGGAGGATCCCGACCTCGACGTCGAGGTCGTGACCCTGGCGTCTCGCTTCTTCGCTGGCCTCGGGCTCTCGCGGATCGAGCTGAAGCTCAACTCGATGGGTGACGGCACCTGCCGCCCGGCGTACATCGATTCGCTGCGCGCCTACCTCGAGAAGCACCGGGACGCGCTGTGCGACGAGCACCGTGAGCGCTACGCGGTCAACCCGCTGCGGGTCCTGGACTGCAAGGACGAGGCGTGCGTGCGAGTCACGGCGAGCGCGCCCCGGCTGCTTGAGTCGCTGTGCGGACCGTGCGCCGGCCATTTCGGACGTGTCCAAGCCGGGTTGGACGCCCTCGGCGTCAGCTACTCGATCGACCACCGGCTCGTGCGCGGCTTCGACTACTACACCCGCACCACCTTCGAGTTCGCCGCCATGGCGCTCGAGACGGCTCAGAACGGCGTCGGCGGGGGCGGTCGCTACGACGGGCTGGTCGAGGCGCTCGGGGGACCGCCGACGCCTGGCATCGGCTTCGGCATCGGCATCGAGCGCCTGCTCCAGGCGTGCGATGCCGAGGGCGCCTTCCCGACGCCCGCGGCCTCGCTCGACGCGTTCGTGGTCGACCTCACGGGGGGCGCCGCCGCACGCGACCTCACCGACGAGCTGCGAACGGCCCGCCTGCGTGTCGATCGGGCGTTCGATCGGCGCTCGGCCAGGGCCCAGCTCAAGGCGGCGGATCGCTCCGGGGCGGAGGTGGCGCTCATCGTCGGTCCCGACGAGGCATCGGCCGGCACGGTGACCGTGCACTGGCTGCGCTCGGAGCGTGACGAGGAGCAGGTGCCGCGCCCCAAGGTCGCCAAGGCGGTGCGGGACGCGCTCGACCGCGCCCGCTCGTGAGCTCGCCGGCGGAGCCCTCGGGCCGGCCTCCTGGGCCGGCTGATTCCTCGGGTCCGCCTCCGGGACCGCCCGCCGCCGGGATGCGGTCCGACTACTGCGGGACGCTGCGGGCGTCCGACGCCGGGCGGGCCGTGCGGCTGTGCGGCTGGGTGGCCAGCCGCCGGGAGCACGGTGAGCACCTCGCCTTCGTGGACCTGCGCGACCACACCGGCGTCGTGCAATGCGTGGTCGACCACGCCCACGACCTGCGATCGGAGTACGTCGTCGCCGTGGCGGGAACGGTGCGTCTCCGCCCCGAGGGCACGGTCAACCCGGCGCTGGCCACCGGTGAGGTGGAGGTCGGCGACTGCGAGGTCGAGATCCTCGCCACCGCCGACCCGCCCCCCTTTCCGGTCACCGACCGCATCGACGCGGACGAGTCGCTGCGGCTCCACTATCGGTACGTGGACCTGCGGCGGGACCGGATGCAGGTCAACCTTCGACTGCGGGCACGCGTCAACGCCGCCATCCGGGCGGCGATGCAGCGCCAGGGCTTCACCGAGGTGGAGACACCATTGCTGTGGACGCCGACGCCAGAGGGGTCTCGGGAGTTCGCCGTACCGTCGCGCCGCCAGCCCGGCTCGTTCTACGTGCTTCCCCAGAGCCCGCAGATCGCCAAGCAGCTCCTCATGGTCGGCGGGTTCGACCGCTACTTCCAGCTGGCGCGCTGCATGCGGGACGAGGACCTGCGCGCTGATCGCCAGTTCGAGTTCACCCAGCTCGACCTCGAGGCCTCGTTCGTGGGGCAGGACGACGTGATCGGCTTCGTTTCCGAAGCCGTCCTCGACGCAGACGACGCGGCCACCGGCCGGCAGCGGCCAGTCATGGAACGCATCACCTGGGCCGAGTCCATGGACCGGTTCGGGACCGACAAGCCCGACCTGCGCTTCGGGATGGAGCTGGTCGACCTGGGCTCGGTCCTGGCGAAGACCGAGTTCAATGCGTTCCGGGCCGAGTCGGTCAAGGCGCTCCGGGTGCGTGGCGAGGGTGGGCTCAGCCGGTCCCGGCTCGACGCCCTGGTGGACCGGGCCAAGGGCCTGGGGGCCAAGGGGCTGGTCTGGGCCCGGGTGGTGCCTGGCGCCGACGCAGACTCGGACCCTGCGCTCGAGTCCCCTGTCTCGCGGTTCCTGAGCGAGGAGGAGCAGGCCGGCATCATCGCCGCTGCAGGCGCCGAGCCCGGCGACCTGGTGCTCGCCGTGGCCGACCAGCACGGTCCGGCGTGCGCGGTGATGGGACAGCTCCGGTTGGACCTCGGTCGGCCGCCCGTCGGGGAGGGCCCGCCACGCTACGTGTGGATCGTGGAGTTCCCGTTGTTCGACGGGATCGGCGACGACGGCCGACCCGAGGCCGCCCACCATCCCTTCACGATGCCGCACCCCGAGGACATCTCACTGCTCGAGTCGGACCCGCTGCGGGTCCGCTCGCTGGCCTACGACCTGGTGCTCGACGGGTGGGAGCTGGGATCCGGCAGCATCCGCGTCCATCGGGGCGACGTGCAGCGGCGCATCTTCGCCGCCCTCGGCATCAGTGACGAGCAGGCCGAGTCGCGGTTCGGCTTCCTGCTGGAGGCTTTCCGGTACGGGGCGCCGCCCCATGGCGGCTTCGCCATGGGGATCGATCGGTTCGTCGCTGTCCTCGCCGGGCAGGAGAACATCCGAGAGGTCATCGCCTTCCCGAAGACCCAGTCTGGTGTCGACCCCATGACCGGGGCGCCCAAGCAGCTTGATCCCGGATCGCTGGCCGAGCTGGGCATCCGGGTCGCGCCCCGCAAGCAATGACGCCGAGGCCGCCTCAGGAGCGCGGCGCGAGGACAGGACCGGGCCTGTTCGACGCCGCGCTCGAGGAGCGACTCGCCCGGCAGGCTCCCCTCGCTGCCCGGCTGCGGCCCCGCACCCTCGACGAGGTGGTGGGCCAGGACCACCTGCTGCGCCCGGGCGCCCCGCTGCGGGCCCTGATCGAGACGGATCGGCTGTCCTCGGTCATCCTCTGGGGCCCGCCCGGGACGGGAAAGACCACGCTCGCCCGGCTGGTGGCCGAGAGCAGTGAGAAGGCCTTCGTACCCCTGTCGGCCGTGACCGCCGGTGTGAAGGATGTGCGAGAGGTCGTCGATGGCGCCCGCCGGCGCCTGGCCGAGCACGGGCAGGGGACGATCCTGTTCCTGGACGAGGTGCACCGGTTCAACAAGGCCCAGCAGGACGCCTTGCTGCCGTCGGTCGAGGACGGGACGCTCGTCCTGATCGGGGCGACCACGGAGAACCCGTTCTTCGAGGTGAACGCGCCCCTGATGAGTCGCTCGAGCCTGTTCCGTCTGGACCCGCTCGGCGCTGACGACCTGCGGGAGCTGGTGCGTCGGGGCCTCACCCGTGAGGCCGCCGAGGCCGATGACGACGCCGTGGAGCACCTGGTCGACCAGGCCGACGGCGACGCCCGGGTCGTGCTCAATTCCCTGGAGGTGGCCTTGGCGTTGGCCGCCCGCCGCGCCGAAGATGACTCGGCCGGGGGCGGAGGGCTGCGTCGGGTCACGCTGGACGACGCCGAGGCGGCGCGGGGGACCAGAGCTCTCCGGTACGGGGAGGACGACCACTACGACATCATCAGCGCCTTCATCAAGAGCGTCCGAGGCTCGGACCCCGACGCCGGGCTGTACTGGTTGACCCGCATGTTGGAGGCGGGCGAGGACGCTCGCTTCATCGCCCGACGCCTGGTGATCCTGGCCAGTGAGGACATCGGCATGGCCGACCCGCAGGCCCTGGTCGTCGCCGACGCCGCGGCCCGAGCCGTCGAGTTCGTCGGGTTGCCGGAGGCCGGCCTCAACCTCGCCCAGGCGGTGGTCCACCTGGCCTCGGCGCCCAAGTCGAACCGGGTCACGGTCGCCCTCACCCGGGCCCGCGAGGACGTGCAGCGCCTACCGGCGGGCGCGGTGCCTGCTCGGCTCAGAGACGGCAGCTACCGCGGCGCGCAACGCCTGGGCCACGGACAGGGCTACGAGTATCCCCACGACGACGAGAGCGGGTGGGTGCGCCAGGAGTACCGTCCCCCCGAGGTCGCCGGGCATCGCTATTACGAGCCGTCGGAACACGGAGCGGAAGCGCAGGTGGGCGAGCGGCTGCGGGAGCTCTGGGGCCCTCAGGGCGGGGATTTACACC
The DNA here is from genome assembly GCA_036491125.1 of Acidimicrobiales bacterium. Classification (NCBI taxonomy): domain Bacteria; kingdom Bacillati; phylum Actinomycetota; class Acidimicrobiia; order Acidimicrobiales; species Acidimicrobiales bacterium. Next base: position 14,980 of record DASXCO010000177.1, read on the forward strand.
AGGCTGTCGAAGGACCCCGACGGGACCCGGACAGCGACGAGCCGCCAACCTAAGGACTGCACAGCGTCAGCTCGGAGTGTCGGCGTGCGGCTCGGGCTCCGTGGGCGGCTTGTGGCGAGCTCGGGAGGTCAGGCGGGGAGAGCGATCCAACCTCTCGAGCCCGTTCCAGGCCACGTTGACGAGGTGAGCAGCGACCACCTCCCGCTTGGGCTTGCGCGCATCCAACCACCACTGTCCGGTGAACACGACCATGCCCACCAGGGAGTGCGCGTAGATGGGGGCGAGCTTGGGGTCGTAGCCACGGGCCTTGAACATGTCGGCGACGATCGGTTGCACCTGGTTCACGACCTCGTTGAGCACGCTGGCGAAGTTTCCCGTAGCGGAGGGAACCGGGGACTCCCTCACCAGGATGCGGAAGCCGTCGGTGTGTTCCTCGACATACTCGAGCAGAGCGAGCGCGGCCCGCTCCAACAGCTCGCGGGGATTGCTCGCCTCGAGGGTCGCCAGGATGGTCTCGAGGAGCCGGCTCACCTCGCGGTCGACGACCACGGCGTAGAGGCCCTCCTTGCCGCCAAAGTGCTCGTAGACCACGGGCTTGGACACCCCCGCCTTCGCCGCGATCTCCTCGATCGACGCCCCGTCGTAGGCCCGCTCGGCGAAGACGGATCGACCGACCTCGAGCAGCTGCTCCCGTCTCTGGCTTCCGGTCATCCGCACTCTGGCCACTGCCCCTCCAGGGCTGGCGACTGGCCCCGCCCAGCAGCTACGGTAGCGTAACCTACGCTACCGTAGGCTGCTGGGAGGGAGCCCATGAACGATTCCGGTCTGCTGAGCGAGCTCACACCTGCCGCCGAGCGCCTGCTCGAGCGTCACCTGCGGACCGCCAAGGAGTGGTTTCCGCACGAGCTGGTGCCCTGGAGCAGGGGCCGCGACTTCGTACGCGGGGAGCCTGTGTCGCTGGAGAAGCTGCCCAGCGGTGTCCGAAGCGCCCTGTTCGTCAACCTTCTCACCGAGGACAATCTGCCCTATTACTTCAGTGCTATCGAGCAGATGTTCGGCAGCGACGGGGCGTGGGGCACCTGGGTGAGGCGGTGGACGGCCGAGGAGGGACGGCACTCCATCGTCATCCGCGACTACCTGACCATCACCCGCCAGATCGATCCGGTGCTGCTCGAGCGGGCGAGGATGGCCCAGGTCTGCGGGGGCGAGGCCCCTCAGCCGACAACAGCGGCCGACACGTTCGCCTACCTCACCCTTCAGGAGCTGGCCACCCGCATCGCCCACCACAACACCGGCAAGTCCCTCGACGATCCTGCGGGCTATGAGGTGATGAAGCGGGTGGCGGCCGATGAGAACCTCCACTTTCTCTTCTATCGAGACCTGGTGTCAGCCGCCTTGGAGGTCGACCCGTCCGGGACCGTCGAGGCCATCGCTCGCCAGGTGATGAACTTCGACATGCCCGGCGTGGGCATCGTGGGGTTCGCCGAGCACGCACGAGCGATTGCCAGGGAGCGGATCTACGACCTGGCCATCCACTACGAGGGGATCTTGGAGCCGCTTGTTTCGCGTCACTGGAGCCTGGAGGCATGTGGGGGGCTGACCGCTCAGGCCCAGGCGACACTCGATCGCCTCATGCGGTACTTGAGTCGCTTCCGGCGGGCCGCCTGCAGAATTGCCGAGCGCCATGCCGAGGGGCTGGTGGCCACGGCACCCCGGTCTGAGGTCGTCGACACCACGAACGCGTAGCTGCAGAGGCATGCTCGAGCGCCGTGGGGCGAGGCGGGCTTACCCGCCGCAGCTGGATGTCGTCGTCGAGGACGCGGCAGCGAAGCTGATCGTGCCCTTCTGGAAGTTGCTCACGCGCCCACCGGCGACGGCGAGCTCGTCGCTGATCGGATAGCCGAGGCATCCCGTCTCCCAGCCGAGGCTCGCCCACTTGTCTCGGATCAGCCCGTGTACCTCGTGTGCCGCCGTCGCCGGGGTCCAGTAGATCGAACCGGCAAGGCTGAAGTGATTGAAGCGCCCGACGCCGTCGGGTGTGCCGCGCTCGTCGGTGGCGGGGAAGCCGAGGACGCTGTTCTCCCAGCCCATCGCGCCCCACTTGTCGAGGATCGCCCCGTGGATCGAATTCGCACCAGTTGATCCCGTCCAGTAGATGGCGCCGTGCCCGCTGAAGAAGTTGAAGCGGCCGGCCTTGTTCGGCGTGACGCTCTCGTCCATGACGGGATAACCGAGCACGCCGCGTTCCCAGCCCATGGCAGACCACTTGTCCCTGATCGCCCCGTGCACCTCGTGCGCCTGGGTGTTGGGTGTCCAGTAGATCGAGCCGTTGTTGGCGAAATGGTTGAATCGCCCGACACCGTCAGGGGTACCGCTCTCGTCGGTGATCGGGTAGCCGACGACGCTGTGCTCCCAGCCCATGGCGGCCCAATGGTTGAGGATCGCGCCGTGGATGGACCACGCCCCGGTGTTAGGAGTCCAGTAGATGGCCCAGCCGTTGCTGAAGTAGTTGTACCGGCCGATCCCATCTGGAGTCGGCGACTCGTTGGTGATGGGATTGCCCAGCACGTTGGGTCCGCCGAGAGCGTTGTACTTGTCCCGTATGGCCCCGCACACCTGATCTGCCCCGACAAACGAGCAGTTCGAGGCGCCGAGCGCCCCATTGATGTAGTTGAGCATGTCGACGCCGTCGCCACAGGGGTTTCCGATGGCCGGCGGCTGTCCCGGCAGCGGGCACCAGAACCCGATCTCGAGGTGCGGTCCCGTCGAGATGCCGACGATCCCGGCGCCGATGCTGGACACCTGTTGCCCGTTCGCCACGCCCCCGCCTCGTACGAGACCGTCGGGTCCAGCATGGCCGTAATAGACGAACCGACCGGCGAGCGGTCCGGTATTGATCTGGACGATCGGAGCCCATTGCCCGAACCCGTTGATGCCGTTCCCGACGACGGCACCGTCTCCCATGGCGCACTCCGGTGTGTCCGGTGGCGCCGCATAGTCGACCCCCTGATCCGGACTCCCGTTGACGAGGTATTGCCTGGGAAGGGGCAACCCTCCGCCATTCCCGCCGAATCCACAGGGTGACGTGGCTGCGGCAAGGTGCCCGTGCACCGCGGATTGAGACTGCGACTGACCGCTGCCGCTCGTGGCGACGACGGTCTGCTCGAGGGCAAACCCCGATACGCCCGCGGTGACAAGCATGATCAGTCCCGCGAAAATGAACGCGCCAAGTCGACGCCAAACAGAAAGTTGCATCCCCCCCGGGTCTCCGCCCTGGTTGAGTGATCCGCCACGCAACAATTGGACGGATCAATGCTACGAAAGGCTACGTTAAAGCAATCGCCTGTTCTTGCAAGGCCTTGCCCGTTTTACCCTTATATGGAGGTACTTCGCTACCAACGATTACTAGGAGGCAGGCCAATGATCGGCGTTCTCGGGCTTGAGCGGGACACTTCCCGGGCAGCTCGTTTAGGGTCGTGACCCGCCGGCAGCGTCCACGGCCTGGGTCGCCATCTCGATCTGCGAGGTGCCTTGCGTCTCCTCGAGCACCAGCCGGGATCCCGCCGCCGAGTCGCCGCTGAAGGCGGCGGGGCAGTCGCGGACGAACTGTTGGAGCTGGCGTAGACCGTCGGCGAGATGTCCGGCGGCGACGGGATCGGGCGGCGGGGGGATGGTCAGGGCCGTCTGGACGGCCGAGCCGAGCTGACTGCAGCCGGACTTCAGCTGGTCGGCCGTGCCCGAGCCTCTGCCAAGTTGCGTCGCCTGGTCGCTCAACGCCCGCAGTGCGGCGAGATGGGCGGCTCCCCATGCCCGCACGGCGTTCGTCGCGGCCGGAGGCGGGTTATCGGCGTGAATCGTGGTCACCGTGACGCCACAGGCGCCAGGAACACAGGGGTTCCCGCCCGGCTGGGACGCCTGAGATTGGCTCGAGGTGTGCGGGCTCGTGTTGCTTTGGCTGGCGCTGCACGCGGCGAGAAACAGGCTCCCGCAGACGGCCGCCGCCACCCATTGGTGCGTCCTCACCTGGTCTCCCCCTTGTCGTCTGACTTGAGCGTACCGCCCTACTGCGCGGTACTAGCGACCGGGCTTCGTGGCGTCGTAGGTACGCGCCCTGGCGGGCGGCCAGCTCCCTAGCCGGAGTCGGAGCCGGAGGCGGTCAGGCGGGCGTTGGCGTCGACGAACAGCTGTTGCAACCGGGCGCCGTCGGCGGGACCCTCCTCGAGCGTCTCTGCGTCCCACAGGCTGCGAGGCACACCGAAGTAGTCGCCGCCGTAGATGTGGATCGAGCCGGTGAAGTCGTGCCGCCGCGGGTTCGTCACGGAGTGGATGACGTCGTCGCCGAGAATCAGGGTGTCGCGTGTGCGCAGCTCCCGACCGCCGGTCTCCACGATGCCGTCCTCGCCGCGGCGGTAGAAGGTGTTGTCCTCCCCGCCGCCGTAGACGCCGATCGCCGCCCACATCCGGTGATCATGGGGCGGGATGACCATCTCCGGCGCCCAGACCACCTTGAGGACGGTGAGCTCCGGCGAGCGATGGATGGCGGTCAGCTCGGCCCTCGTCGCCGGCAGCGCCGCCTCGACCTCGGCCGGCCTCGCCATGGCCCGAGCGAGGACCTCCTTGACTCCGAGGTGGGGGCTGGGGTCGGCGAGGGCACCCCTGCAGTCGTCGATGAGCTGGTCGATATCCAGCACGCGCGTCTCCCCGGGTCGACTGCGTTCGAGGGTACGCCTCCCAGCCGCTCGGGACCCGGCTGGAGCCAGCGCCGCTACGTTAGTGATGGAGACGGGTCGTCCTTCAGGTGCGGCGAGTGCAGGTCAGTGAGGGAGTGGGGCCGATGGGGACTGGTACGAGGTGAACGCCTGGGAGCTGGCGGCGGTGGCGGGTGGCGTCGCCGGCGCGTCTGTCGTCGCGCTCGTCGTGATGGTGCTACTCGCTCGCCTGGTCGCGGCGGTAGCGAACCTGGACCGCGCCACGCGAGAGCTGGGTCGCGCTGTCGGGGAGCTTCGAGCCGAGGCGCTGCCGCTCGGTCACGGTGGCATGGACGGCTCGGCCGCTTCGGCTGGTTCGGGCGTGCACTCCAACGGCGACGGGGAGCGGGTGGAGCACGGCGCGCCACCATCGGTCTCGCGCCGGGGCAACGGGCGCGCCCGGCTGCCCGACCTCACTCTGGTGACTCCGGTGATCAAGGCCAGGGCCCTGGGTAGGGGTACGAGCCTGGCTGCACGTGAGTTCCGCCAGCGGAGGGAGCGGTAGGTCGTGTTCAAGCGGCTGTTATGGCTGACGATGGGGGCCGGGCTCGGGTTCGGCATGTCGTTGTGGATCATGCGGGTGGTGCGGGAGACGGTCGAGCGGTACTCACCGCACCGGATCTCGTCCGACCTGAGCCAGGCGGCTCGCGCCGTGGGCGTCGACGTGCGCCAGGCCGTCGCTGACGGACGAGACGCCATGCGCCAGCACGAGGCCGAGCTGCGGGCCCAGGTGGAAACCCGGCCCGCGTCACCGTCCGCCCCGGCGCCCCGGCACCCGCGTCGCGGCCTCACCGCCGGCAACACCCCTCCGCATCGCCAATAGACGCGTCAAGAACGTGGCGCTGCGGGCCGGCGACCCAACGTGTCGTGTGTAGGGCTGGAGAGCGCCCTGCGCGACGACCGGACGTCGTTGCGGCAGGTTCCCGGCGGCTCGAGGCCCTGTCGCGGAGGGGAAGGCCCGGCCTGGCGCGGGCCCGGACGGGGGCAGCGTCGACGCCCGGAGACCGTCCCGATGCGGCCGATAGGCTTCGTGTCAGTCATGGTGAAAATGGACTCCAACCAGCTGCGTCAGGCGTGGGTGGACTACTTCGTCGAGCGGGGCCACCACTACCAGCCCTCGGCCTCGTTGGTGTCCAAGGACCCCACGGTGATGTTCACCGTGGCCGGCATGGTGCCCTTGAAGCCCTAC